>JAFVOZ010000009.1 GCA_017505585.1 bacterium | reverse complement strand
GCCATCAAGCATAACGACCATTCCGTCCTCGACAAGCTCTGCCGCCCGTCTGCCTATATCCATTGATTCTTCTTATAGCTTCTTCTTTAATGCTATTTTCAAATTTTTCTTTTCCGCCTTCAGCTTCAATAACGTTTGCTTCGTTTGCTCCGTGTTGAGCAGCGCGAGTAAGAACTTCTTCGCGAACAACTTCGCATTCTCTTTGAATCATTGAATCTTGTATGTTGATTTCTGTTTTGTCAAGAATTGCTTTAAAAACAGCTTCTGTTTTGCGTTTTTCATCCTCTGCGACTTTGTAATCATTGATGTATTTTGAAATGCTGTCTTTTAATTCATCTAATGTTTTGAATTGACCTGCTTTTGCAGCTAATTTATCATCAAGTTCAGGAAGTTTTCTTTCTTTGATTTCGTGAATTAAAATTTTAAATTGAGTATCTTTTCCTTTGAGATTTTCTGCGTGATAATCTTCTGGGAATTTAACATCAATTAGAAATTCTTCGCCAATATTGTGACCAACAAGACCTTCGGCAAAGCCTGGTATGAAATTAGAATGTGCTAAGTCTAATTCGTATTTTTCTGCTTTTCCATGTTCAAAAGGAACGCCGTCCAAAAGACCTTCAAAGTCAAAAACAACGATGTCATCTGCTTTTGTTGCTCTGCCTTCAACGTTTTCTTTTGTTGCAAATCTTTCTTGAATTGTTTTCAATTCGTCTGCAACGAAGTTTTCATCAATTTTATATTCTTCGAATTCGTATTTTCCGCCTTTATAGCTTGCGAGTGTGAATTCTGGTTTCAATTCTGCTTCAAGGGTAAATTTGAATGCTTCACCTTTGTTGTATTCGAATTTTTTAACTGTTGGAGCAATTGCTAAATCCAAATTATTGCTTGTGATAATTTCTGGCATATTATCGTTGCAAAGGTAATTTAGTGTTTCGCCTTTAATGTTTTCTATGCCAATGTGTTTTTCAACCATGGCTTTTGGGATTTTACCTTTTCTAAAGCCCGCAATGTTAACACTTGAGCTGAATCTTTTTAACATTTTATCATATGCTTCATCTGCTTTTTTTGCTTCAATTTCTACTTCGATTTCAACTAAATTACCGTCTAATTTGTTGACTTTTGTTTTAATGTTTTCCATTTAAAATTTTCCTCTTCTTAATTGTTTCTTATTATACTATACCGCAAAAATATTGGAGTGGTCAATTTGTTGTATATTTTTCACATTTTTTGTATTTTCTGATTTGTGTATTATAATAAGTGCCATGGTAAAAGTTTTGGAGTGTATTAAATCGGGGGTTATAGTTTCTTGTCAGGCTCAAGAAAATGAACCTTTTTACAATGAAATTGCAATTGCTGCCATGATGAAAGATGTTGTAGCTGGTGGTGCTTGCGCACTTCGTGTTGCAGGAGCAAGAGATGTAAAAACTGCAAAACAACTTTTTCCTGAAATTCCCGTAATCGGAATTACGAAACCAAAAATTATACCTGCTAATTATAAAGAACTTGTCTATATTACCCCGACATTCGAAGATATTGTGCTTTTAACTGAAGCAGGGGCTGATATTATTGCATTTGACGCAACAGCTCGCGTACGCGAAAATTCGGTCGAAGATATGATTAATAAAATTCATTCTTTAGGTAAGCTTGCAATGGCGGATATTGCATTATATCCTGAAGCTTTTGAAGCTGATAAATTTGGAGCGGATATAATTTCAACCACTCTATCTGGGTATACCCTTGAATCAGATAACAATTCAGAAGAACCTGATTTTGAGCTTTTAGAAAAATCGGTTCAAAATTTAAAAACACCAATAATATTAGAAGGTAGAATTTGGGAACCAACCGATATTAAAAAAGCATTTGACCTTGGCGCACACTCAGTTGTAATTGGGAGCGCAATTACAAGACCAAAAGAAATAGTTAAGAGATACATAAGAAAGGCAAAAGTATGAAAAAAGCACTGGCACTTGACATTGGCGGAACAAAAATTTTCGCGGCAGTTGTGAATGAAAAAGGGGAAATTGAAGGTGAAATTCAAAAATATAAAACCCCAAAATCACTTGATGAAATTAAATCGACTTTAAAAGATATTATTTCAAAATCCGAAAATATGGTTGACATTGTAACTATTGCAACAGCGGGTGCCGTAAATAATGAAAACAGTGCAATCACAAGCTCAACAGGCAACCTTGTTGAAGGCTATAACACAATTGAATTTGGTTTTTTAAGCAAGAGAAAAGTGTTTGTTGAAAATGATGCAAACTCTGCAGCTTGGGCAGAACATGCAGTTGGTGCAGCAAAAAGTTATTCCAATTCAATCACCGTAACGCTTGGCACAGGTGTTGGGTCTGGCATCATTATAGAAAATAAACTTTTAAAAGGAAAATCAGGTGCAGCAGGTGAAATGCACTTCAAGATGAGTAATGACCAAAAACGTAAATGTACTTGCGGTGCTTGGGATTGTTGGGAAATTTACGCTTCAGGAAACGGCTTGAGATTAACAGGCGTTGATGTTACGGGAAAAGAAGATATCACAACATACGATATTATGGCAGGTGTTGAAGCAGGTGATGCCACCATGAAAGAAGTTTTCGACATTTGGCAAAGATATATTATCAACGGTTTGGTTGGCCTTGCAAATATTTTTGACCCTGATTGTATCGTGTTATCTGGTTCTATGGCCGAATTTGTTGACACTGAATTTATCCAATGGGAAGTTAACAAGCAAATTTTGACACAACCAACAAAAATTCTTCACGCTTCAGCAGGAAACTATGCAGGTATGATAGGTTCTGCTTTGCTTGGAATTTCAAAACTGTAGGTTGAATTTATGTTCAATGTGAGAAATAAAAAACAGGGCTTGTGCCCTGTTTTTTTAATATGATTTTATTTATTAGAAGCTGATTGTTTTGTTTACTTGTTCAATACCAATCATTTTTGCTAAATCATCTGGGTGTTGAGATTTAGACAGTGCATCAGCTTTATCTATTAAACCTTTTTGATATAAATCGCGAAGTGCCATATCGAGTGTTTGCATGCCCATACCAACACCTGTTTGGAGTTGTGAGTAGATTTGAGCGGTTTTTTGTTCTCTGATAAGGTTCGAAATTGCGCTGTTTACAATCATAATTTCTTGCGCCATTACACGACCTTTCTTTCTTCCTGATGGGTCTAATTTTGGAAGAAGAACTTGAGAGAATACCGAAATCAAACTGTTTGAAAGCTGAAGTCGAACTTGTTGTTGTTGACCTTCGGGGAATACGTCGATAACCCTGTCGATTGTTTGTGCAGCAGATGAGGTGTGGAGTGTGCCCATAACTAAGTGACCTGTTTCAGCTGCAGTTAGTGCAAGAGAGATGGTCTCAAGGTCACGCATTTCGCCGACGAGGATAATGTCAGGGTCTTCACGAAGTGCGGCACGGAGTGCGTTTGACATTGAGCGGGTGTCTTGCCCTAGTTCCCTTTGGTGAACGATACTTTTTTTGCAAGGGTGAATAAATTCTATCGGGTCCTCAATTGTAAGAATGTGCTCTGTTCTTGTTGAGTTGATATAGTCAATCATTGCAGCAAGTGTTGTAGATTTACCTGAACCGGTTGGCCCTGTTACAAGAATAAGTCCGCGAGGTCTATCTGCCATTGTTTTGACAATCGGAGGAAGTCCTAACTGATCAAATGAAGGCGGCTCTGAGTTAATTGTTCTGAATACTGCCGCGTAATCACCTTTGTCTTTGTATATGTTTGCCCTGAAACGACCAAGTCCGTGAATACCATAACCGAAGTCAAGTTCCCAATCCTGTTCCAATTTTCTTCTTTGTTCATTTGATAAAATCGGGAACAAAAGGGTTTCAACATCATCGCTTGATAGCGCAGGAACTTCTGTTCTAACAAGTTTACCGTCAATTCTTATAACAGGTGGTAAGTTTGCACTGATATGTAAGTCACTTGCTCGTCTTTGAACCGTTAATTCTAAAATTTCATCAATTAGCATATATATCCCTTTATACGTTCACAAGAATATATTACAATTTGTCTTGATTTTTGTCAAAATAAATACTGAAAAATCAACCGTATCGAGGGAAAAATAAAATTAAATTAAAGCGGATTTTGAATTTTGTGGCGTTTACAATAATCTTTCAAATCTTTTTTGATTTCAGGCATAAGGATAAAAAGCGCGATTAGGTTAGGAAATGCCATTGCAAGCATAGTGGCATCTGTAAAGTCCACAACGCTTTGAAGATTCATTGAGCATCCTATAATAGTGAATGTGCAGAAAATAATTTGAAATGTTTTTATTCTTTTTTTGCCTTCGCCAAAAATGTATCCCCAGGCTTTTTGTCCGTAATATGCCCAAGAAATAACCGTTGATAGTGCAAATAAAATAATTACAATTGATAAAACATATTGCGCGTATGGGAATGCATTACTAAAGGCAGCCGATGTTAATTGAATGCCTGTAATTCCTGAGTTATAGTTTAGATATTCTTTTGTGATAATTATAACAAAAGCTGTCATTGAGCAAACAAGAATCGTAAAGAATGGTTCTAAAAGCGAGATAAAACCTTGTGAAACAGGTTCTTTTGTTTTTGATGCGGCGTATGCAATCGGAGCTGAGCCTGCCCCTGCTTCATTTGATTGGATAGAGCGGCGCATACCGATAACTATGCAGCCTATAATCCCGCCTGAAACGGAGCTTGGCATAAATGCTTCCCTGAATACTGTTGCAAACACTTCGGGAATTTGTGCGAAATGTGTCAATATTATGAAAAATGACATAAAGACATACAATGCGCACATAAGCGGGATTACTTTTGACGCCACTTTTGAAATACTTTTAATCCCGCCAATAATTGTAAGCCCGATAAGAGTTGCTATAATTAAACCGCAAACCCAGCTGTTATTGCAAAAAAAGCTGTTTGTGCCGCCTGTTATATTAATTATTTGGTTTGTTGCTTGATTAACTTGTAACATATTCCCGCCGCCGAGTGATGCAGGGATGCACATTAGAGCAAAAAATAATGCTAAAAATTGCCCGAGAGGCCTTAGCCCTTTTCTTGTGAGCCCGTGTGCAATGTAAAACATCGGGCCACCTGATATCGTGCCGTCATCGTTGAATCTTCTGTATTTAACGGCAAGTGTACATTCGCAAAATTTTGAAGCCATACCAAAAAATGCGCCACAAAACATCCAAAACATTGCCCCCGGTCCGCCAACCGAAATTGCGATTGCAACGCCCGCAATGCTCCCAAGCCCAATTGTACCGGATAGTGCTGTAGATAATGCTTGAAAAGAAGAAACTTCGCCACATTTATCATCTCCACCTTTGTTTCTTGTTAGTTGTGAAAAAGCATATTTGAAACCCCAAATGTTAATAAAACCGAGGTAAACCGTGAAAACAACACTTGCTACGATTAAAAGCAAGATTAACACCGGAACTTGTACGTTTAAAAGATTAATCGATGT
>JAFVOZ010000077.1 GCA_017505585.1 bacterium | reverse complement strand
TGCGCATTCACCAATGAAACTTGAACCTTCGTCCATTGAAAGCATTGATTTCAAAAACTCTTCGCCTGTGTCTGCAGTTGCTTCAACAACCTTACCATCACGCACAGTGATTTGAACATTTGTCGCTTCATTACCTCTATAAATTTGCGGAAAATCAAAGAAAATTGTTCCGTTTGCACTATCTTCAACAGGTGATGTAAAAATTTCGCCGTCAGGAAAATTATTCAAACCACAACAAGAAATCCATTTTCTGCCGTCAACGCCGAATGTTATATCTGTTTTTTCGCCAACATAACGAAGTGTTTTTGTGCCGTTTAATCTGTCGACTAATTTATCTTGAACTTCGCCGATTTCTTTCCATTTTGCAACAGGGTCTTCTAAGTCTAAGTAGCAAGAATTAATGATGAAATTTTCATATTCTTCAAGACTCATTTTAGCTTCTTGTGCAAGAGCGTGCGTTGGGTAGTCTGCAATAACCCAAGAAAGTTCACCTTTAGCTGCCCTATCTAACATAATGTGTGATAATTCTTTTGTTGCCGCAGAACGTTTTGCAAGTTTCGACATATCAGCTCTTGCCATATTTTTCACATTCTTTGGTGCACCGATTGAAATATATTTATTCGCAGTTTCATATTCTAATTTTGCCATAGGGTCAATGTAGGCAAGTTGCTCATCTGATGCATATTTAATAAATGTTTCATTAATTTCATCAACTCCACACTTTATTACAGGATGCCCACCTGCGAGCAACACTTGTTTATATAGCTCTTTTCCCAAAGGCTGAGCCTCAGGGCTTTCGAGTCTGATTATAACCAAGTCACCTTTTTGAACATTTGTTGAATATTCAACTAAAACTTTTGCGTAATTTTCTAATGTTTTTCTATCCATTTTTTATTCCTCAGATTCACTTTGAACGAAATTTTTTGAACTTTTAAGCGCAACACCGCGTTTCGAAGTTCTGATAAATTCAACTAATTTTACAACATACTCATTCATTGTAACTGTTTTTTCAATTTCTTCAAGTGCCTGAGTTGTATTAAATTGTTCACTTTTTAAAATTCTAATTGCAGTATGCAGTGCATCTCTATCCGCTTTAGAGATATTTCTTCTTCTAAGCCCGATAGCGTTAATTCCCATAGGCAGTGCTGGCATACCTTCAGCTTTTACATACGGCGGAATATCAAGCCTTGCAGCAGAAGCACCCGAAACTATTGCCATTTCGCCAACTCTTAAGTTTTGGTGAAAAACGCTCATTCCACCAAGGAACGCACCACGGCCAACATGAGTATGCCCGCCAATTGTTGCAGCATTTGCCATAATAACTTCATCTTCTAAAACACAGTTATGAGCCACGTGCGTATATGCCATAAGTAAGCATCTTGCACCAACTTTTGTAACATTTCCTTCGCCCGACGCTCTGTTTATTGTACAAAATTCACGAATTTGAGTTCCTTCACCAATTTCAACGCCTGTCAATTCGTTTTTGTAGCCTAAATCTTGAGGAAGTCCGCCTATTGAAGCAAAAGGAGAAATAACGGCACCTGCGCCAATTTTTGCAAATTCAACATGTGCATGTGCACCAATTTTTACATTATCTCCGAGCTCAACGTGCTCTCCTATAATCGCATAAGGACCAATTTCAACATTAGCGCCAATTTTTGCATCAGAACTGATTATAGCAGTTTTATCTATCATATCCACCTCTTATTATTACATTTGATCTGCGTCAACAAGCAAAGCCTTAATAACAGCTTCGGTACAAAGTTTCCCGTCCACATATGCTTTTGCTTCAGAAACTGCATACGGGCCTCTTAATTTTATAAGCTTAATTTCCATATCAAGCCTGTCGCCTGGGCGAACAATGTTTTTAAATTTCGCAGATTCAATTCCAGCAAAAAGCGCCAACTTATTTTTATACTCAGGAAGGCAAAGAATAATCGGCGCAGAACATTGTGCCATTGCTTCAATTTGCAAAACACCCGGCATTATAGGATTCCCCGGGAAATGCCCTTGAAAAAAGTTATCATTCCAAGTTAAATTTTTGTAACCCTTTGAATATTCCCCCGGAACACATTCCGTGATTCCGTCAACCAAAAGAAATGGATATCTATGAGGAATGAGTTTCATTACTCCAATAGAATCAAAAGAAAGTTTATCTTTTTCCATTATAGTTGCTCCTTTAAAATTTTGGCGCATTCAACGTGGAGCGCGTGACCTGCCTCTTTAACCAAAATCTTTGCGTTTAGTTTTAGGGGGTTTACTCCCGTTAAATATAAATCCCCGATAATATCTAGGATTTTATGTTTAACGGGTTCGAATTCACATCTTAACTCTGTTGTATAAGTGCCGTCGTCTTTCAAACCTACTGTATTATCTATTGTTACGCCTTTTGAAAATCCCATTTTTTGGTATGTTTCAAGATCTCTCAAGTAACCAAAAGTTCTTGCCCCGATAATTTCATCAATGTTTTCCGCTTGGACGAGTGTTGCAAATCTATTTTTTAAATCCACATGGTCAAAGTTCACGGAATATGTTATGTTTGTTTCTTCATTATCAGGAATTAAAACAATTGAGCTTTTGCCTTTGATAAAATTCACAGGACGTGACAAAGAAATTTTTGGCGAAGATTCGCCCACAACACCGATTTCTCTGAATTTTTCAACCCAAGGTAGAGCTGAGCCATCTAAAATTGGGATTTCAACTGTCGGGGTTTTGAAGTAAACATCCAAACCATCTATTTCGCATATTGCACAAGCCGCCATAAAATGCTCAACGAGTGCAACTGTTGCGAGTTTGTTTCCCTTTTGAATTTCAGCCACATCACCAAGCACAACACAATGCTCGCAAGAAACGACATTATCACATGTTGCAAGTATTGTTGTGCCACCGTTATGAAATTTTATACCCTGAGTTTCAGAAGGACATATTTCAAGTGTTGTATCAACTCCCGACATCAAACCGATGCCGGATATTTCAAATTTAGATTCTAGCGTCTTCATGTAAAAATTTCTCGTAGTCTTCAATTAAATGTTCGTATTTTTTATATTTTTTAACCATAACTTCCGCTTCAGAAAGATACTTCATTCTTCTTACAAATTCTTTTCTCGGAACTGCCGGATAACCCATTACAACTGATTTTGCAGGGAATGTTTTAGAAACACCTGATTGAGCAAGAATAATACTATCTGAGCCGATTGAGATATGGTCTGCAAGACCTGCTTGACCGGCAATGATAACTCTGTCACCAATTGTACAGCTTCCTGCGATACCAACTTGCGAAACTATCATACAGCAAGAACCGACTCTTGTGTTGTGACCGATTTGCACAAGGTTATCAATTTTAGTTTGGTTGCCAATAACGGTGTTTTCAATAGTTCCACGGTCTACGCAAGTATTAGCCCCGATTTCAACATCATCACCAATCACAACTGAACCGAGTGACGGAATCTTGTACACAACTTGGTCTTCTTTTCCGCCTGTAATTTCGCCGCTTTGGCGTGCTTGTTCAATATTATCCGGGGTTTCAGTTACAAAACTAAAACCATCTGCACCAATGCTTACACCGTGATGCATAATTGCGCGAGCACCGATTTTAACCCTGTCGCCAATGCAAACATTCGGGTGGAAAAGTGAGTCCGCACCGATTTCAGCAAATTTACCAATATAAGTGCCTGACATTAATTTTGCATTGTCACCGATAACAGCACCGCGAGATACTGTAACATTTGGACCAATTGAAACATTTTTGCCGAGTTTTGCTTCAGGGTGAACAACTGCTGTCGGATGAATTTCAACAGGAGTGTCTGGAGCTTCGTAGAACAGATGAAGAAGCTTCATCATCGCAAGCCTTGGTCTTTCAACCTCAATTGTAGATATAGATTCAACTGCTACGCCAATCGGAACAAGAGCAGCACGCGCTTTTGTTGTTGCCAAATTTGCAATTTCTGCTTCGCCAAGAGCTAGTGCTAAAGTGTTTTCGTCCGCAAGAAGGGGTGGCAAAACTTTGTCAATTTTAACATCTTGAACAACGGTTAAAATACCCCCAACAACTTGTGATAATTCTTCCAAAGTGTATGCTTTCACAATTATTCCCCTTTACTACCTCTATTTCTTCTCTATTTTAGTATATTTTAAATATTTTGTCGAATAAATTTTACACAAAAGCTTTATGCAATTCATTCGGCTTGAAAATACCACGTTCAGTGATTATACCGGCTATCAATTCACTTGGTGTGACATCAAACGACGGATTAATTACATTCACTTCAGGCGCGCAAATTATCTTTCCGTTGACATGGGTCACCTCTTCTCTATCTCTGAGTTCAATCGGAATTTCTTTGCCTGATGCAATTGACATATCAATTGTTGAAAGTGGTGCTGCAATATAGAATGGAACATTAAAATATTTAGCACAAACAGCAAGCGTGCACGTGCCGATTTTGTTTGCAGTGTCGCCGTTTGCAGCAATTCTATCTGCACCTACCACAACAACGTCTATCATACCTTTACTCATGAAATGCGAACACATACCGTCAGTTAAAAGCGTTGTCGGAATGCCGTCTTTTGTAAGTTCAAAAGTTGTAATTCTTGCCCCTTGACCTCTCGGGCGGGTTTCATCAGCAAACACTTGAATTGTTCTGTCTTTTGCCCATGCGCTTCGGACAACACCAAGTGCCGTTCCGTATCCAACTGTTGCAAGAGCGCCTGCATTACAATGGGTCAAAATTGTTGCGCCTTGAGGCACAATTTCAGCACCATAATCACCGATTTTTTTGTTTATTTCAATGTCTTCAAGCTCAAGTTTTATAGCATTTTCAATCAATTCTGCTATTGTTTCTTGAATGGTTGCAGCTCCTGCGATAACTTCTTTTTGCTTTTCTATCGCCCAAGCAAGATTTACTGCGGTTGGGCGAGAAGAATTTATATACTCACATTTTTCATATAATTTAACTTTAAATTCTTCAAAATCTTGAACATCTGCAAGCTCAAGCGCTGCAAGCGCCACACCATGTGCTCCCGCAATTCCGATTGCAGGCGCACCGCGAACAATCATTGTCTTGATTGCATCAAACATATCGTTTGATGATTTGATATCTACATATTCAAATTCATAAGGAATTAAGAGCTGGTTCACCATTCTTGAGAATCCGCCGCCAACTTCTTTAATCCACTCTATTGTTCTTATTTTTGATATAAATTCTTCCACTTTCTAAACTCCGTCATCAATTGTAATGTCTATCGGCTCATTTGAACCTTCAGGGATTTTATCAATTTGATTATAGATATAATTAACTCCCATAGACGTTACCGCATTTGTGAGCGCAAGAATACCCACCACCATAATTGCTATAATTACAAATAACCATAAAGATCTAAAAGTAATAAAATATTGAAGTCCGTATGTATAATAATTCCAAAGGTGTGTGATATTACCTATGAAATATAAAATCAAAACAGAGGGAATAAACACTACAAAAAATGCAAGAGATGTTGCAATCCCTGAGTATGCGCCAAAAATTGCACTTTGTTGCATATCAAGCCAACCCATTAATTTCTTTTTCTTCATGTAAATTATAACAATGGGTGCCGCAAGAAAACTTAAAGTGAGAACTGTGTAAACGATTAAAAAAGGTAAAAGCCCACAAAGAGCGATGATTACGCCAAGTATTGCACTTAAAATACCTGCTCTTTTTAATATTAATAAATTCATGTAATTACCTCTTAAAAAATATTTCTGTGATGGCAAATAGCTATTGCAATCGAGTCTATTGTATCATCTAATTTTATATTGGGCGAAATTGTAACAAAATGCTCAACCATAGCCTTAACTTCAGGTTTTGTTGCTCTGCCATGACCTGTTAGCGAAAGCTTCACTTGCATTGGTGTATATTCTGCAATTTCAACTCCCGCTTCACATAGTGCAGCTAAAATCACACCACGAGCTTCGGCAACAGGAATTATTGTTTTTTGGTTTTTGAAGAAAAATAATTCCTCAACACTTGCAACATCCGGCTTATATTTTTCGCAAATTACTTTAATATCTTTTGAAATTTCAAGAAGCCTTTCAGGCGTTGTTTGATTTTTTGAAGTTTGAATACTGCCGGATGCCACAATCACGTATTCATCTTGAGTACAGTCAAGAATGCTGTAACCCGTAATTTGTATCCCGGGGTCTATACCTATTATCCTCATAAGACAAATTATACACCTAAATTAAAAAACAAGATAATAAAAAACCCCTTGCTTTCGGCTAAAGGGTTAATGTGTTGTTAATCTTCGGTATCGTGTTGTTAGGTGTTGTTAATTTTTATTTTAGATTTGTTGTTTACACTTCGGATTCTCTTAAGTGTTTAAATAACACTTTATCGAACATTCTTATTATGCAACTATTTTCTATATTTGTCAACCCTTATTTTAAAAATATTTTTTATCAAGCATAGAGCGCGTTTTCAGGTTTATATAAATATCGGGTAAATAAATGTTATATATACACTTAAAATTTTTTTTACATAACTTAATGTAGCATGTTAATTGACTTCACACAAGCTCTAAAAACAAGTTAGGAAGTGTAAATCAGGGGATATGTTAATAAAATTACAAAAAACTATACAGAGCTTCTTTTAACAATGTGATTTTATCTGCATTTATCCTAAATTCTCTCTCAAACTTTTTCTTTTTGAAAATTATATCAATACAAGCTTTGTTTTTGCAGACGTAAAGGCTTCTGCCCATAACTTTACTTTTTGGGTTAACTATAATTTCACCTGACGTATGGCATTTTGTAATTTTAATAAATTCTTCGCGGTTTGCAATTTTCCCGCAACCTTGGCACTTTCTTAAAATCTCACTCATTTTATTGCCTTTATCACAACCGTATTGGTTTTAATTTCAACTTCCGTATTTTGGAGTGCGAGCACGTATTGTTCGATAAATTTGTTAACTTTTTCTTCGGGGAAATAGTCCATAAACCTTTCCTTCATACTTTTCTCACTTGGAGAAGGTTTTCCCTCGAACCATTTTTCGATTGTTTTTCTATCTGCAAAATATTTTGAAACAGTTGTGTCAACATCCACAGAACCATCTTCAAAACCTGCCGCTTCGAGCATTTGCACTAATGTATTTTGGTCAAAATTTACAAGCGAATTATTTGAATCCGTCATAAAATCATCTTCCGCTTTTTTAAATTCTTCAAAATCATCAATTTTGCTTGGGTCAACAAGTTCATGGTACCTTGTGTTTGATGCAATTACAGGCTCAAAAACATTGAAACTTCCGCCTTTTTTTAAAATCCTGTATACCTCAGAAATCGCAGGCTGTTTGTCAACAATATGCACAAGTACGGAGCGCATAAAAACTTTATCAACAGAATCATTAGGGAGTTTTATATCCGCACAATCGGATTGCAAAAAACTTGCATTGTGTACAACATTTAATTTGTCTAAAAAATCGGAGCATTCTTTTATGCAATCTTCAAATTTATCACTGAATATAACTTCAACTTCATCTTTAAATTTTTCGAGAACTCCAAAACCCATAAGCCCTGTGCCGCAGCCGAGGTCAATAACTTTATCCCCCTTTTGAATATCCGCCCTTTGAATGAGCAAATCCCTCACAGCAATAAGCCAATTGAGCGTTTGGCTTTTTTGCTCTTCGGTCATATAAGAAAATCTTGTTTCTTTCAACCATTGCGTCCAATTTTTGCAAATATTTTCCATAATATCCTCTAAATTTCTGAGAATTCTCGAAAGAATTTGTCTTAATCTGTTTTCTACATTATAATTATTTATAAGAGTAGTATATAATCTAAAGAAATGTCAAATAATAACACGAAATTTGAACACAGTATGCAAGAACTAGCAGAGCTTTTCGAAGTTAACACCTTTGTTAACCAGACTTTCGTGCTTGATGAATTTATTGAGAAACTTTCAGATTATATTTCACAAAGAGTTAACTTAAATCAAATTTCATTTTATGTTTTTGAAAATGAAGTTTTTAAACTGGTTCCAACAAAGCAAAATTCATATAACGATGAATATTTTGAACTTGAATCAGGAAATGATGCTCTGTGGGCAGTTTTATCTTCAAGAAAATTAGTTAAAACTTTTGAAGATGAACAACCGATTTTTAAAAGATTTTTAAGAAATCACGATAAAGACGTCACAAGAACAAGGTATGTTGCAACATTTTTTGATAAGCACACTCCTGCTGCTTTTTGTTTTATCGGTCGCGATACAAATAATGAAGATTTAACTCAAGAAAAAGTTGATTTTATTGAAAAAGTTTTTGAATATGTTGAGCCCGTAATCATCAAGTTCCTTGATGAAAAACGCAAAGAAACAAGAATTCAAGACTTGCAAAAATCACTATATAACATTTCGATTTTATACAATATTTCACAAGCAGTTAACTTTATTGACGACCTCAACAGACTGCTTCAAGTTATTTTAGACAAAGCATTATCTACTCTTGAAGCCGAAAAAGGCTCTTTGATGCTATATGACTACTCTACAAATTCCCTGCAAGTCAAAGTTGTGTACGGACTTCCGGATAAAAGAACGGAAGATGCGATAAACAACGGCACAATTCGCTGTTCTTCAATTAAACCTGGCGAAGGTATTGCAGGCTCAGTGTTTATCGAGAAAAAACCAATTATTACAAACCTTGGTTCAGCAGACCCTCGTTTCAGCCAAAAAGTTACAATTTCGAGCACAAAAACCCTTCTTTGTGTGCCGCTTATTGTAAAAGGCGAAACAATCGGTGTTATTAACATTTCGAACAAGAAAAATAATAAATTATTCAACCAAAAAGACATGGAATTTATGTCTTCTCTTGCAAACCAAGCGGCAATTGCAATTGATAACGCAAAATTATATGAACTTGCAACTCGTGACGGTTTAACCAAACTTTACATTGCAAGACATTTCTATACACTACTCGAAAACGAAATCAGAAGATGCATCAGATATAAGCACAAGATGTCGCTTGTTATGATAGATATCGACAATTTCAAAAGCGTAAACGATACTTACGGGCACTTAACCGGTGATATTATTTTGCGCGAAGTTGCAGCCAAAATTTCATCAACCGTGAGAAAAATTGACGTCCCCGCACGATACGGCGGTGAAGAATTTGTTGTTATTCTTCCTGAAACCAAAAAGAATGATGCCTTAATTATTGCGGAAAGACTAAGAAAAAGCGTTGAAGAAATCGTTGTAAAAACAACAGAAGGCTATGAAATCAGACCAACAGCAAGCTTTGGCGTTGCAGAACACCCAATTGACGGCCTTGACACTAAAACATTAATAAATTCGGCAGATACTGCGCTTTATCACTCTAAAAACAACGGCAAAAACGTGGTTTCAATATTCTACAAAGACGGCTCTGTTGCAATGCGAGATGTTAAAGACGAAAAAGTTGAGCTCAGCGAACAAATGCTCAATGAACTTAACAGTTCGCTATAATGTTGCTTTTCGAAAAATATTAATATAAGATAAACGAGAGATGGCAGATACTAATAATTTTAAAAATAAAATTTTATCTCAACTTGGGCAGGAAAATCTTGACAGGCTTGCAGGCATTGAAGTTAGCCTTATGGCAGAACTTGGCACTGTTCGCGTCCCTCTAAAATCCGTGCTTGAATATGTGAACGGCACAATTGTAAATTTAAACAAAAAAAATAATGAAACAATAAACATTTACCTTGATAACGTGCTTATTGCACGTGGCGAAATTGTTGCCGTAAACAAAAATTTTGGCGTCAAAATTACCGAAATTGTTGATTGTCAATAATTTGATATTTCCCTAAAAGGTGTGCTAGAATATTATTGCTCCATGCGGATGTTAATTTTGTTCCTACATTTTTACTAACTGGGAGAGCAGCTCTTTAAAAATGTAAGTAACATTACGTTAGGTAATTGAAGTATACCCGTAATACGCAAGTATTCCAGCGGGAAACGGATTTACCGAGGCACTCACCCCCCTATCGGAGACGATAGGTAACGAAATTACTCTGTGTGGAGCACTTTAATATCTAAAATTAATTGTAGGCATACACACCCAAGACTCGCTCGCTTAAATCCAGACTGTAGGTCAGACACTGCCTGACCTACTGACTGCCCAAAAAGACTATTTTTCTTTACCAAGCGAACTTATATAGTAAAAAATTGGCACCGATGCAAGACAAAAGCAACCGTATAATATATCCCAGGAAGCAAACTTGTTTTCGGTAAAAAATAAATAACCAGCGTTGATAAGGCACCATAACCCTATTACTGCAAACAGAATGCCGAACAAAATGCCAACAACCCTATTTAACTTATTGAATTTTGTGTATATATTAGTCCAATGCCTTGCTCCTTGTTTTGAAATTCTACTGTTTTTGTCTATTATGAAGCCGTTATATTCTTCAAGACATTCCAAACAAAGTCCTTTCCCTGTAACTGCATCTACACCAAAAGCATCTCTGTCATTATGGTAAAAACATTTCATAGTTTGCTCCTTTTTACTAATAATCATTACCTATTGTATCCAATGCCTCAACCCTTATATCCGTTATGAGTTCAGAATACGACACGACAACAACGGTTGGAATATGTCTTTCAAGCATTTGGTAAAGAGGGAGCCTGATTCTTGGAGAACATAAAATAACGGGCTGACGACCAACGCTGTAATGCGACTTGATAAGGGTGTTTGCAGTTGTTTCAATCAAATCTTGCACTTGCATTGGGTTCAATAAGAACATAGTTCCAAGCTCTGTTCTCTGACATGAATCATCAAGTGTTTTTTCCCATTCGCTCGATAACGTAACTGCATATAAAACTTTATCAGGTGTGCAATTTGCAAGGCAAATTTGACGACCGAGCGCAGCCCTCAACCTTTCTGATAAGATATCAGGCTCTTTTGAAAATCTCGCATAGTCGCACAATCTTTCAAAAATAAAGATAATATCTTTGATTGAAACTTTTTCGCGAATTAAGTTAACAAAAATTTTCCTTAAGTCTGAAGTTGAAATAATTGTCGGAACAAGGTCGTTTACAAGTGTCGGGTCTTGAGATTTAACAAGTTCCATAAGCTTCAAGACATCAGTTTTTGTCATAACTTCATCTACATATTTACGCACGCAATCTTGCAAGTGGGTAACAATAACATCAACGCTATCAACTGCAGTTATATTATCATTTGGGCCGACGTCGTTTGGATTAATCCAATATGCTTGAGTTTGATATGTCGGATCAAGTGCAGTAATAGAATCAGGCGGAATTTTTTTACCTAACGCCTCCCATTGTTCAGCAATTACCATGTGTTTTCCTGGATACACAAAACCGGAAGAAACATTATTTCCTCTGATTGAAATTAAATATTCATTAGGCTCAATTGCGGATGAGTCCATAATTCTAATATTTGGAATAATATAGCCAAGCTCATCTGTCACTCTTTGACGAAGTGCAGCAATTTTTGCAAGAAGTTGCCCGTCTTGGTCAGGGTCGGCAATGACAAGCAAACCGCCACCAACTTGCAAGCTAAGTACATCAACCCCGAGTCTTTCATACATTTTATTTGGGTTAACAAGGTCTTGCATGTTTTGCTTAACAGCGTCCAATTGACCAAGTTGCGCTTGAACGTCTTGGTTAACTGCCATAGTAAGAGCAGCACCTAGAATAAGTGCGATAAATATTACAAATGGCCACCAAGGAAGCCCTGTAATGCCACTTGTTAATGCAATCATCGCCAAAAAGCCACAAGCAAAAAGTAAGCTTTGAGGTTTTGCAAGCAATTGAGAAGCAAGGTCAAGACCTAAAGAATCACTTGCCGCAGAAGAACGGGTCATTACAATACCTGAAGAAACCGCCATTAAAAGCGAAGGCAGCTGGGAAGCGAGACCATCACCAATTGTTAACATCGTATATTTAGAAACCGCCTCTCCTGCAGGCATACCTTGCATGCCCATACCGATAGCCAATCCCCCGACAATATTCACAACAACGATGATAATACCTGCGATTGTGTCCCCTTTAACGAACTTCATCGCACCGTCCATAGAACCAAAAAGGGCACTTTCACGTTGCAAGTCTTCCCTTTTTCTGACCGCCTCTTCAGGCGAGATAAGACCTGCGTTAAAGTCGGCATCAATTGTCATTTGTTTACCCGGCATCGCATCAAGTGCAAAACGTGCGGAAACCTCCGCAATACGTTCAGAACCTTTGGTGATTACCATAAATTGCACAATTGTGATAATAATAAAAATTACACCACCAACAACCATGTTTCCGCCCGTTACGAACTCAGCAAAAGCATCAATTACTTCACCCGCTTCGCCTTTAGATAAGATAAGACGAGTGGACGCAATAGAGAGCACCAAACGGAACATTGTACCAACAAGAATAATTGAAGGGAATGAACTTAATTCAAGGGGTTTTTTAATATACAGGGAAATCATCAAGAGGACAATGCCGAGGGTGATGTTAAAGCTTATCGAAAGGTTGATTACCCAAGTTGGCATTTCGATAATCAAAATAAGGATTAGCGTTATGACAAATATTGCTAAACCTATTTCGCTTATCGCGCTTAAACCTTTTCCGGTGATATCGCTTGCCATCTTTTTTTAAGTAAATCCCCTTTATATTTAATTATACTGATAAATTATTTTTTGTCATAATGTAACAAGTTTATTTTTTAGTCTTGAATTGCTTTTTCTTGCCATAGGGGATAATTTTTGATAACATAATTTAGTATATTAGGGTTAAGAGGTAGTTATATGTTCGGAATTATTTTAGCAGGCGGCTCAGGTTCAAGATTATGGCCACTTTCAAGAGACTTGTACCCTAAGCAACTTTTAAGAATTAATTCCAAAACGAGTCTTTTAGAAGACACTTTTTTAAGACTCGGCGAAATAATGCCATTCGATAATATTATCAGTATTACAAACAAAAAACATGAATCAAGTGTTCGCACTCAATTACAGACTCTTGCCCAAGACATAAAAATTTTAGCAGAGCCTGCTGCAAAAAACACAGCACCCGCTATAAGTGTTTGCGTTAAATATTTAACACAAAACTTTGAAGACGATGTTGTTCTTGTTATGCCTTCAGACCATTTAATTAAAGACACTGAAGCATTCAAAAAAACTGTTGAAATAGGCGAAAAATATGCTCGCGATGGCTACATTGTAACCTTTGGCATAAAACCAACTTCACCTCACACAGGTTATGGTTACATCAAAGCAGGCGAAAAAGAAGAAGCTGGCGGATTTGAAGTTTGCAACTTTAAAGAAAAACCGAATGCAGAAGTTGCACAAGAATATTTTGAAGCGGGCAACTATTTCTGGAACGCAGGAATTTTTATGTTCAAAATGAGTACATATCTGGAAGCCCTCAAAGAACATGCGCAAGATATTTACGCGCTTCTTGAAAAATTTGACTTTAGAGAAAGTTCGGAAATTCCATATATTCCGTTTGAAAAAATGCCTTCAATTTCAGTTGATTATGCAATTATGGAGCACGCTAAAAATATCAAAATGGTGCCTTTAATGTCTGATTGGAATGACCTTGGCTCTTGGGATGCCATCTATGAAATTGATAAAAAAGATAAAGAAGGCAATGTAAAAGTCGGACATATTGAAACAATTAATTGCAAAAATTCACTTTTCTTTAGCTCAAATAGACTTGTAACAGGCATTGGCTTAGAAGATACAATCATTGTTGAAACAGCAGATGCCATTCTTGCTTGCAAAAAAGATAATGCTCAAGATGTTAAAAAGATTTATGAAAAACTAAAGGAAATTAAAGACGAAACCCACCTTGTGCATGCAACAGTTTACCGCCCTTGGGGTTATTACACTGTTTTAAATCAAGGCGAAGGCTATCTTACAAAAATGATTTGCGTTAGCAAAAAAGCACAATTAAGCCTTCAATCACATAACTACAGAAGTGAGCACTGGGTTGTGCTATCAGGTGTTGCAAGAGTAACTCTTGAAGACAAAACATTTATGCTAAAACCGGGTTCAAGTATTGATATCCCTGTCAAAGCAAAACACTCGCTTGCAAACCCATATAACGAAGAATTAAAAATTATTGAAGTTCAAAAAGGCGATAAGCTTATCGAAGAAGATATCATTAGATATAAAGATATTTATGGCAGGGTTAAAGCCTAATGTTTTTTGGTTTCTTTAAAAAATGCACCCCAAAAAACACAGTAAAATTCGAAGTTATTGAAGGAATTCAATTCAAATTTCAAAAACATCACGCATCAAAAAACCTTAAAATGAGCG
>JAFVOZ010000076.1 GCA_017505585.1 bacterium | reverse complement strand
GTGCTGCTGTGAGCTCTTCCGATCTACAGATATGCTTATTATGATGAAATGGCAGAAAAATTAGGTTATGATGAAAAACTTGCGGCACCTGACCAAGTTGTTCAGCCAAAAATCAAAGAAGCAATTACAAAAGCTAGAGCTTCGGCAAATATTAGTAAATATTTATGGGCTGCAATCGGCGTTGCAATCGGCAATCAGGACGCTTTTTATTCATTTAGAAAAAACAAAACAGGACTTTTTGGGGCAATTTCTCAATCAATTACGTGTTTACGTAATAGTAAGAACATGAAAGGGAATACAGGAAGTCATATCAAAACAATTTGGGGCAAGTTCGCTAAAGATTTACCAAGTTTAATTCCGGATACTTGGCGCACATTCAAAGCAGCCACAAAAGAATTTTATTCAGGCAAAGGTGCATTCGAGTTAAGAGGCAGTACGTTTAAATACGGAAAACTCGGTAAAATGGCAGCAATCGGACTAACGGCACTTGCAGCGGGTACAACCTTGTTTGGTATAGTAAATGCCAAGATAGGTTTCAAAAAATCTAAAGACCAAAAGCCTGAAACAACTATTAAAAACAATAAAAATTGCGTGGAAGTATAGAGCAAATGATAAATGCAACAAATAACAATTCCATAACAACAAACAGAAACAAAATTGCAGAAAACAATTTGTTTGAAGCTTTAACGCACCAAAAAGACAAAAAGAAACCTCAACCTCCAAAAGGATATCTTCTTGAAAGAAATAATATATTCAAAAACCTTGTTCAAGATGTTGCTGATTTTGGTCGCGATGTCAAAAACACAGGCAAAGCAATTGTTACAGGTAAATCAAACGACCATGCTCTAGGTAAAATTAATGATATCGGTATGAAAATCGGGGCGCTTGCAATTGCTTCTTACCTTGCGCTTAAAAAAGGTACCGCTAAACAAAAAGCAATGGAATTTGTTGGAGCAGGTGCATTTTTAACCACAATGTCTCTTTGGCCAAAATACACTGTAACTAAACCACTAGAGAAAAAATTCGGTTTCAATATTCAACAAGAATATGTTGATTCTCAAGGCAGAAGAAAGAAATTCTTTGGCGATAACCAATATCAACCTTGGGATTTATGGAGCAAAGAAAAAATAAATCAAGTTGCAGATCACATGGGTGTTCCAAAAGATTTGCCAGATAGAGAAGAATTTACTAAAAAGAAAATGCAAAAAGTAGCTCTTCAAGGTAACACTTGGATTCTTCTCACTTCTGGTTTTGCAACTCCGCTTATAACAGCTCTTGCTTGTCGCGCAGCAGAAAATCCGATTGAAAACTTCTTGATTAATGCAAAATTGAAAAAAGCCGCAGCAGGTGCAGAAAATATGGAACAAGCAGTTAAAAAATTGCTTGCAGACCCAACATTTGATTTATTTAACAAAAACGATTTCAAAAAAGCTTTAGAAGCCTTTAAGGATAAACCAATCACTGAAGAATCTCTTCGTGAGCTAACAAAATTTTTAGACCCTGTTGAAGAACTCGCTAAAGATAAAAACATGGCGGCTCACGTTCTTCCTTCAGGCTTGAGTGGTGCTACAAATGATTTAGCAAAAATGATTGTAGATTCTATTGAAAGCACTTATGAACAAACAGTTCTTTCAAAATTGAAAGCCGACAATATTCTAACTGGTGATGAACTTTCCGAATTAAGCGCGTTTATCAAATCTCAAAAAGATGCAAACAATGGCAGAATTACCATAGCGGCAATCAAGGATAAGCTTCTTGATATGCTTATAGATAAAGAAATTCCGAAGAATAAACGTAACTCGATTTTGGAAAATCTTACAGAAGCTGAAAAAACAGCAAATATTTCAGAAAAACTCTTAAAAGCCTTGGGTATGGATAAAGCTGAAGGTGCAAAATCTATTTATGACCTGCAAAGAGGCAAACGTGCCGAAATAAGGATTATGTCAAATCTTGCGGATGCTCTTGCAGGCAACCACAAAGAATCTCTTTACACAAAAGTTGGTGAAGAATTTAATAGAGAACTTATCAAGCAAATTAATCCTGATAAAAAATTATTAAAAACATTTAAATCAAATGACGACTATGTTGAATTCCTCCATTCGAGTTTTGAAAAACTTGCAACAAATGTTGGCTCAAAAAGACATAAGGGTGAAGGCGGAATTCTGGAAGGTGCTCGCGGAACGCTTGAATATTTTGTGAAAAATGTTTCAACTTCTCTCAAAAAATTAGATACAGACTATGACAAATTCTTTGAAAGAAGCGGTGAAAGTGCGCTAAAAGGCAAATTGGAAACTATACCGGTTCTTGATAAAATCGTTAATAAATATTCGCATAAACTTGCATCAAATGTTCGCTTGTCAAAACTTATGAAACAAGGCGAAGGTGCAAAATTAATCATCACTGCGGACGCTGAAAGAAGGTTGTCTTTAATTAAAGATAAGCCAGAATTGTTAAAAGAAACTTTCGGTGTTAAAACGGATGAAGCGGTTAGTGAAGTTTTGGGTGCAATAAAAGAATACTTGTATAACCGTACTTCTCTTTCTCGCAGTTTGTCAAATAACTATACTGCAGATATCAGTAAACGCGCAATCAAATTTATCTATGAAGATGCGCTTGATGAAAAAGTTGCAACAGAACTTGCTGAAAATAGCACTTTAAATATTGTTGAAAAAGCAAGACAATTATTTGCGGCAATTTCAAGAATGGACGGCGAATTCCCACGCAGTTCCGAAATACAGTCTGCACTTAATGACCCTGACTTAATTGTTAAGCATCCTGAGCTCGAAGCTCCGGTTAAAGCTCTTAAAGAAGCTTTTGGTGATAGTGCAAAAGATTTTGTTGATAAATATCATGGTGACTCTTTCGTAAAAAGATTTACAAATATATTAAAAGAAGGCAACATTGGTAGTAAGTGGCTCAAAACATTTGGTATTGCGGCAGCTGTTTTAGCCGTGATTACGATTGGTGCGGTTAAATTCTTCGGCAAAACCGACAAAGAAGAAGAATTGTATCGCAAGAAAGGGGTAGGAAATGCAAAAAATTAATAACAATATCATAAGCCCCATTCTAAAACAAAAAGTTGAAACAACGCCTGCTCCGCAAGTTCAAGCTCAAACGCAACTTCAAACACCACAAACCCAAGCAGGTTATAGTCCAATGCTATCTCAAATGATTCTTGCACAACATCAAAATTATAATACTCAAGGTGCTTCCGAAGTTCAAGCTGTTCAAGAAGCTCAACCTACTGAAAACATTGATTATAAAAACAATTTAAGAACAATGTTTAGAAATAACGAAGCAAATATTCTTGCCGTTATTCCAAGAACAATGAATGCAAAAGATACAAACGGTGATGATTTAATTACTGAAGGCGAAGTATCAGGAAACTTTATTAACGCCGTTGAACGCCTTGATGAAATCAAAGAAATGGGTTTTAACACACTCCACATTCTTCCTGTTCACCCAACGGGAAAAGTTGGCGCAAAAGGCACCGCTGGTTCATTATACTCGCCTGCTGATTTTCTCGAGATTGACCCTAATTTAAGGGACCCAAATGATCCAAGAAGCGCAAAAGAACAATTTAAATATTTTATTGATGAATGTCATAAAAGGGATATAAAAGTTTTATTAGACTTGCCAAGTTGCGCATCCCTTGATCTTGCTCAAAGAAGACCTGAGCTTACTGCTAAAGAAAAAAATGGTGAATATAAAACCCCCGGTGGTTGGGCAGATATCAAGATGCTTGCTCCTTGGGAAGACGAAACTCGCTCAACTCTAAACAAAGACGTTCTTCAAATGCATAAAGACTATGTTGATATGTGTGTTGAACTCGGTGTTGATGGCATACGCTCAGACGTTGCAAGAGCGAAACCGGTTGAATTTTGGAATGTAATTATTCCTTATTCAAGGTCTAAAGACCCTGAGTTCGGTTGGCTTGCAGAAACTTATACATACGAAGATGCATCTCCTCAAATCAATATGCCAAAAGACAGACCAAACGACCTTCTCTATGCGGGTTTTGATTCATACTACGGTCAATGGCACATCTTCAAAGATTGGCTCAAAGCAGATGATTTACATAAATACGTAATTGAAAACATTGAACAAAATAACAATAATGATAAGCCAAATTCAGTTATCGGTTCGTTCGCAACGCATGATGACAAAAGTCCAATGTTCAATGGCGGTGCACCTTATGTAATGATGACAACAGGGCTTCAGGCAACGCTCCCTCAAATGTGTCCTTATTTTGTTGACGGTATTCAATCTGGCGATTATTACCTCTACAAGTATGCAAACGGTATTGTTCCTGAAAGTCAAACGCAAACAGATTCAAGAGAATTATATGTTCACGAAGGCTTGCTTGATATTTTCAATAATTCAAGAAAACCTGGTGGCAACAATCCTGAAATCGGTGAATTTATTAAATCTTCAATGGCACTGAAAACAGGCGAACATAAAGAAGTTATCAATAAAGGCTCATATATTCCTTTAAAAACTTCAAATGATAAAATTATTGCATTTGCAAGACACTTAAATGGCAAAACACTTCTCACTATCGCTAACAGGGATGTGAATGCTAAAACTTCAGGCACGGTTGAAATTCCGGGTTTAAGTGTAAACCAAAAATTTGAAAACTTGCTTCCAAAATATGGTGAAAGTAGCTTTGTTGCGCCGGAAAAAGACGGTTTAAAAGTTGAACTTGGAACAGCAAGAGTGCAAGTTTTTGAAATCGATACGCCTGAAATTGAAAAATCGGGTCTAAAAGTTTATAAACAAAAGATGTAACTTGCTACAATTCGTTACAAAATAGCAATTTTACAGCTGTATGCGTTTTATTAAACTTGTAAGGGAAATTAGGGCAGATATGAAATTACAAGCAATAAATTCAACAAAACTTAATCAAGTTAACAAAACTTCTTTTAAAGGATATGAAACTAAAGTCAAAAATGATGGCGAAAAAATAGTTGAATTTTATGCCCCACCTTATGACAAGGAAAAATATTCTGCCACTCTTGTAATTGTTCCCTTAAAGCAAGGTGCAGGGGGTGCTTGGGAAGTTGATGGTGGATATCATCGTGACATTAAAAGCAAATCAGATAAAAACGGCAAGGAAACAGGTAAATTTGAACTAACGGAAGATCGTATTGCGTGTTTTGTTGCAGGCGATAATATTTCAGGTGCAAAAGCATTTGGCTATAAATTCAAATTTACACCAAAGGATTCCACTCTTGCCCAAAAAATAGCACTTGAACCGGGTTTGAAAACATATAACGGCGACACCTCAAAAGGTGAAATTTATAACGTTTATATTGATCGTGTTGGCTCTGTAAAGAAAAATGGCCCAATGTATCATATGCTCCCTGACTCTTATTACAATGTTAAATGGGCAACCAATGCGCCAAAACAAGGTGAAGTGAGAAACCATGTTAACATGTTTGGAGGCAACATCGAAGGCGTGATCGATAGAGTTAAAGCAGGTAAATTGGATAATTATGGCTTGCTTATGACCACTCCTTTATTTGGCAAAGATGATATTTCAAGCCATGGTTATTGGCCAACAAACCCATTCCAAATTTCAAGTACAAGAGGAACTCTTCAAGATTTCAAAAATTTAAATGTTGAATTATACAAAAGAGGTGTTCAATATGTGGCAGATGGCGCGTTTACATCTCAAGGTCTTTTAAGCCCCTTTATTCAACACATCATTAAGCACGGCAAAGATTCTCAATATGCTGACTTTTTCAAAATTGATAACCTTACAAATTCTCAAACTGGCACATTTAATATAAATATTCCAATCTTGCCGGATACAAAAACTGATCTTGAAAACATTAGATACAAAATTGTTCAAAAAGACGGCGAAGAGTATATCCAATTCTATGATAAGCGACTTGTTAAACAACAAGATGTTGAAAACAAAAATGAGTTTATTAAATCTTACGACCCTGAGCTCTTAAAGAAATTCCCTAATATCAATACTCATGAGCATACCATTACTCCGTATTATTTCGATATTACAAATGAAAATAAAAATTATTTGCTCGAAAAAATTTATCCGAACGCAGGCGAGCCTATTTCGGATATGGGTATTCAATTTAATAATTTTGCGGTAGTTAAAAAATCAAATGCAGGAGGTGTAAATTCCTGGGACGGTAACCTTGACTTGATTAAAATGAATACTTCGAATAAAGAGGTTCGCGAATACCTTTATAACATTGCAAATTATTGGACAAAAACAATTGCGAATACACTGCTTGTTGAAACCGCCCTTTTAAATAGTAAGGATTCTGAACAAGTTAAACAAATTGCTCTTAAAAACGGTATTTCTGAAGCTGATTTAGCTGAGATTAAGAAAAATATAGAAAATGATGAGTATACTTGTGAAACTTTTGAAAATATTAAAGAAACTGAAAATTTAATTGAACAAGAAGTTTTGAAATTCCCGCTCGAATCAATCGAACTTTTTCCAGAAATTACTGCTGTTCTTGCTTCTCCAAATATGGGCGCAAATAACCTTAGCTCTCTTGAAGGCAAAAAACTTGCCGAATATTATGGGCAAGCTATACAAGGTGTAAATACCCTTCTTCAACAATTAGATAAAGAGCTTCAACATGTGGGCGGTGAAAAAATATACACAGATGAAACTGATTCTGAATTAACAGAGTACGGTGCAGTAATTGCAAAAGTTATTATTCCGGAAGCCGTTAAGTATTTCTTTGCTGCTGGCATTCTTGGCAGAGATAATGTTGACTTTGGTGAAAACGGTGTGGTTATTAAGGATAACAACGTAACTCTTTCAAAAATCATAGGCTCAACTTCAACAACTCCTGACCGCGAAGAAGACGAACTTGTTAAGCATCTTGTTAATTCAAAGTCACCTCTTGGAGATGATATCAAAAAAATTGCAAAAGTTTATACTGAAAAATTTAAAAATGTTTCACATAAAGACTTACTTTTGGCGCAAGCCATCATTGATAAATCAGGCGCAGGCTTAAACTGGCGTTATGATGCCGCAAAAGACATTGCGGATCTTGATGCTGTTCGCGGGAATATGGCAAACTTTGATTCCGCTTTTGATGTTGCGGTTGATTTCTGGAAAAACTTTACGGATGAAATTAAAAAAGAAAATCCTAACGCATTCACAATTGGCGAGTTAACTTGCTTAGATGAATTTGCAAATAAAGCATTAGGTTCTCGCTATGTCAGTGCAGAGGTTGCCGAAAGGCAATTCTATGAAAAAACAGGCATCACAACCGGTTCAAACTACTCTTATCTATACAGCGCATATCCGCAATTGCTTGACAGAGATACTGAGCGCGGTTTTTATGATTGCAAAACACTTGATGGTTTAAAAGAAGATTATTCCAGATTTTATAAAGCCGGAACACTTCCATTTATAAACAATAGCCATGTGTTTACAGACAACCACGATAAACCACGAACAATGCACGGTTTTGTGTTCAATACTGAAATTTTACTTTCGGATATTGAAACTTATTCTGGCAAACCGAATGCAGCTGCAATCAGAGAGTCGCTTGGGTTGAATCCTGATGATGATTTTATTTCATCAAGAGGTCTTGCAGGCTATGATTTATTTAAAAGAGCAATCGAAAATTCTGAACTAGATAAAAATGATAAAGATAATCTTAAGGCTTCTCTTTTGATGATGCTTAAGGGTGATGAAAGTATACCTGATGAAGAAAGAAAAATGAGAAGCAAGGCTCTTGGAACAAGACCTGTTGAAGTTACTCTTGAGTTGCTTCTTGATAAAGCAGGAATTAAAGAAACAGATAAAAGAAAAGAAATTTCCGATAAATTAAATGGGTATATTTTCGAACAAGCATTTGATAAATATACAACTCTTTGGAGAATGATGGTTGCAGGCGCAGGCGTTCCGACATTATTTAATGGCGACGAATTTGGCCAAACTGGCTATGAAACCCCAACTAAAAACCAAGATTTAGGTTGCAGAAACAGAGTTCTTCTTGAAAGAGAAAATAGTGGCGACATGTTCTCTGCACTATACAAAGAAGTTACTGCAACTTCAAATCTCCATAAGCAAAAAGGTATGTCTGCTCTTGCGGGTGGCACAACAGAAATTGCTGAAATCAAGGAATTTGATGAAACAGTGGGTGACAAACAGGTAAACACTTCAATGGTTGCTTATAAGTATGACTCTCAAGGTTCAGAAGTTTTAAGCTTGTTCTACAAGCCTGCAAGAGAATCAGATAGAAGCAAACCAAATTCCGAATTCTCATCCAAAGAAACAATTAAAAAGCCTGAGTTGTCACTCAGAAGAACCGCACAATCTTCTCTTGGCGGAACAGTTGGTATTTTATCAACAGGCACAAAAGAATTTAAAAGAAAAGAATATATTGAAAAAGAAGGCAAATATATAGATTCTGATGAAACTTATATAATGGAAAATGGCGTACTTCGTGACAAAGAAGGTAACCCAATTGAAATCAATGTTGGTGTAAACATTTTCTATAGAGTTAAATAGAAAACGGATTTTTAAAATCGCATACTATGCGTTGTTGATTAACTGTATTTTCCTTTTTTCGTCAAGAAGTTTGTCGTATACCCAATCGGGCACAAAGTTTTTGCCCATTAGAATCGTACCGTAGCTAAGTGAAGGCGCGTGAAAATCCGAACCGCCTGTCACAATAAGACCGTATTTTTCAGCCATTGATGAAAAATATTCTACAACCGCAGGAGAATGCTTTCTGTGGTATGCTTCAAGCCCGCGCAAACCGTATGACATCATTTCTTTTGTTAATTGCTCTGATATATCAATATCAACAGGGTGCGCAAAAACGGGAATTCCGCCTGCCTCATATATGATTTCAACCGCTTCATGTGGAGTTACTGTTTTTCTTTGGATGTAAACCGGTGAATCATCGTTGATGTATTTTGCGTAAGCTTCGATTACGTTTTGTGTTCCACCCGCACTTGTAATTGCTCTTGCGATGTGAGGGCGACCAATACTGCCGCGCGGTGCAACAAGTTTTTTGATATCTTCGAATTTTATTTTTATGCCCGCCTTTTTGTTTAAAAGCTCAATCATTTTTTTAGTTTGTTCAATACGGGCATTTTGCTGTGTTTTAAGGAGATTTTGGAAATCGCTGTTGTTAATATCCATAAAATAGCCAAGAATATGAATTTCATAGCCTTTGTACAAAGTGTTAATTTCCACCCCTTGTATAATTTCTAAATCTGCATTTATTGATTTTGCATATTCTTGAGCGATTGCGCAGGACAAAATGTTGTCGTGGTCAGTGAGTGCAATTACATTCATCTCTTGAGCGATTGCAGTGTCAACAATTTGCTCGGGCGAGAATGCGCCGTCAGAGTATGTTGTGTGAATGTGTAAATCAATCTTCATTACCCTCATCCTTATATTTTTCAAAAACTCTTGTAATGCTTGTCGGGTTGTTTGTTTCGTTATCAAAAACAACCTCAACACCGCACAAAACGGATTCCTTTGAATCCACAACATCAAACCTTTCAGGAATTGAGGTTAAAATTCTCTTTAGCGAGATTTCGTAATCCATTCCGATAACCCCGCCTGTGCCGCCCGTGTATCCTGCATCTGTTATGTAAGCGCAACTGTTGTTTAGAATTTTTTCATCTGCAGTTTGCACGTGCGTGTGTGTTCCGAAAACTGCTTTTGCGCCAAGGCTTTGTGCAAAATAGCCCATACATTCTTTCTCGGCGGTTGCTTCAGCGTGAAAATCAATAATTGTGATTTTATCTTCAAAAGATATTTCTTCAGAAAGTGCCTGAAGTGCCTTAAATGGGCATTCTACGTGCGGCATAAAGGTTTTACCCAAAAGATTTATTACTAAAAATTTGTCATTAAAAATTCTGTATCCGACACCTCGAACTGATTTATCATAATTTAATGGGCGAATTAAATATTCCGAGCTATCGATATATTCAAATATGTCTTTTTTGTCCCAGATATGATTTCCGCTTGTCATGCAGTTAATTCCGTATGATGCAAGCTCATCATGATTTTTTTTGGTTAACCCAAAGCCGTGACTTGCATTTTCTACATTTGCAATCACAAAATCATAATTTGTCTTATTTTTATTCAAAAATTTTTCAACAGTTTTTCTGCCTATGCGACCAACCATGTCGCCTAGGAATAAAACCTTTAATTCAGTTTTCACGAGAATTTGGGTGTCCTATTTTGCGATTTCAACTACACGAGCTTCGCGAACAACGGTTACACGAACTTGTCCGGGATACTCCATTTCATCCTCGATACGCTTAACGATATCTCTTGCAAGTTTTGAACAAGCGACATCGTCAAACATTTCGGGCTGCACTATCACCCTAACTTCACGCCCAGCCTGAACTGCAAAGGACTGCTTAATACCCTCGAAGCTTGTCGCTATTTCTTCAAGCTGCTTGAGGCGTTTAATATAGATTTCTAACGTATCGCGTCTTGCTCCAGGCCTTGCGGCTGATATAGCGTCAGCAATTTTAACAACAGCGGCCTCAATAGTGTTGCAAGCAACATCGTCGTGGTGAGCTTCAATAGCGTGGACTATCTCTTCTCTTTCGCCGTGCTGACGAGCAAGTTCCACACCCAATTGAATATGGGTGCCTTCTTGAGTCTGGTCAATTGCCTTTCCTATATCATGTAGCAAACCGGCTCTTTTGGCGATTTTTGCGTTAGCACCAAGTTCAGAGGCAAGCATGCTCGCAATTTGAGCAACTTCAATAGAGTGTTTTAAAACATTTTGCCCGTAACTGGTTCTATAGTATAAGCGTCCAAGAGTTTTGGTAAGCTCTTTGTTAAGGTTCATAATTCCAAGGTCGAGCGCAGCGCGTTCGCCTTCTTGCATGATTTTCTTTTCAATTTCTTTTTTAGATTTATCATACATTTCTTCAATGCGCACAGGGTGAATTCTGCCGTCTGCCACAAGTTTTTCAATTGTCAATCTTGCAATTTCGCGTCTTACAGGGTCAAAGCAAGATAAAACAACTGCTTCAGGTGTATCATCAATAATTAAATCTACGCCAGAAATTGTTTCCAATGTGCGAATGTTTCTTCCTTCGCGGCCGATAATTCTGCCTTTCATATCTTCGGCAGGCAATGGAACAACTGAAACAGTTGTTTCAATGGCTTGTTCAACCGCGCATTTTTGCATGGTTTGAGCTAAAATTTCGCGTGCCTTTTCTTCGGCCGTTTCTTTTATTTGTATTTCGCTTTCGCGAATGATTTTATTTCTTTCTTGTGCTAAATCTTGTTGAAGTTGCTCCAAAAGTGCGTGCTTTGCTTCTTCTCTGTTCATTCCCGAGATACGCTCTAACTCAGCAATCTGCTTTGTTAAAACTTCAGATAAATAATCTTCTTTTCCGAGTACCTCATCCATTTTTTTATCAAGTGCATACTCTTTATCGCTTAATGATTGCGCTTGTTCTTCAATTTGATCCTCTCTTCTTGCCAAGCGAGTTTCAATTTTATTTATCTCTTGTCTTCTTTCTCTGATTTCTTCATCAAGATCTTTATATTCTTGTTGAAGTTTTTCTTTTGCTCTAACGCTTGCTTCCTTTTCAAGAACTATTGAACGTTTTTCAAAATCAGCTTGCATTTCAGCTTCTTTTGCGAGCAAATGCTTGATTTTTTCTCTGTTTCTAACCCAGTTTGAAGTAAGAAAAATTGTCAAAATTGTTAATAATACAATAAGTACTATAATGTTTAAATCTAAATTTAATATTTCCATCTTTGTTAATCTTTATTAATCTATATATAAAATTCTACTATTCAAATTAAGCATATCATGATTTTTAAAATATGGCAAAAATTTAACGGATATGTTTTTCAATTTTTGCCACTTCGCTGGAATTTCTCATGTGCGGGTTTCT
>JAFVOZ010000075.1 GCA_017505585.1 bacterium | reverse complement strand
GGGATTAAAAGCAAAGAACCTCCAGCAACACCTGAAGCACCGCAAGCAGCAAGTGTTACAAGGATTGAAAGGATGAAAGCCGTTGGAATATCAACTTGAATACCGAGAGTATGAACTGTCGCAAGGGACATAATTGAAATTGTAACTGCAGCACCGTTTGTATTGATTGCAGCACCAAGCGGTAAAGATATTGAATAAAAACTTTTATCTAACCCGAGTTTTTCGCAAACTTCCATATTCACAGGCAAGTTAGCAGCAGAACTTCTTGTAAAAAATGCGGTAATTCCACTATCTTTAAGTGCAGTATAAACAAGCGGATAAGGATTTCTTCTGGTAAATAAGAAAGATAGAAATGGCTCAACCGCAAGCGCAACAAAGCTTAAAGATGCAACAAGGAGAGCAAGAAGCTTAGCATAATCAACAAAAATATAAATACCACTTTCTGTCACCGCTTGAAAAACAAGCCCCATAATACCAAAAGGAGCACAATTAATTATTCCGCGAACAATCTTTGTCATAACTGCAGCTAAATCACTAAAGAAATCTTTAGTTGTACTCTTTGCGATATTTTTGAGTGTAAAACCAATAATAACAGACCAAAACAATATACTGATGTAATTTGCTTCAGAAAGTGATTTAATTGGATTTGAAACAATATTTGTAAGAATTGATACAAGGACTTCAGAAATTCCCTCAGGAGCTGCAAAAGCGTTAGAAACACCTGTTAATTTAAGTGTCACAGGGAACATAAAGCTTGCAAGAATGCCAACCATAGCAGACAAAAACATACTTAAAATATAAAGAAAAACAATTGTTTTATACTTTCTTCCGTCATTATTGCCAACCTTTGCGTTTGCAAGGGAGCTTATAATAAGGACAAATACAAGAATTGGGGCAATTGATTTAAGTGCGCCGATAAACAAAAGACCAAAAACAGAAATAAATTTAAACTTAGGAATAGCAAGCGCAAACGCAACCCCAAAAACTATACCCAAAAATATTCTGATTATTAAGTTAATATTATTATATTTTTCAATTATCTTTTTCATAAAAAACCAAATGAGATAATTAAAAATGTAGCAAAAACATAATAAATATACAAATTTTTGGCAACGCGGGGCAATCTAAACTATTCAACAGAAATACAGGTCAAATCTTGATATGAAGTTTTCACAAGTGCTTGCAAATAAGAAAGCGGAGTGTGCCCTGTTCCTAAAAGCAAAACGTTTGGAACACCTGCGTTTTTTGCCATTAAATAATCCATTTCGGCATCACCGATACACAAAGTTGTTTTAGGATTTAAATTATTTTCTTTAATAACTTGAAGCAAGGGAATGCCTGTTTTTTTAGGCTCATCAAATTGGTGTTTGCCATATATATTTAAAAAACAAGTCTCGAGTCCAAATTTTTGAACAGATAAAAGTGCATTTTCTTTAATATCAGAAGTTATGATAAATTGTTTAAAATTGTTTCGCGCAAAAGCGAGAACCAAGTCTTCAACCGAAGGTAAAAGATGGATGTAATCACAAGCACAATGTTGAAATTCTTCATGCACTTCAGAAAAAAGCCTATCATTTTGTATTTCATTAGATTGCACACCAAGCGCAATTAACTTATTATGAAGGGATAATAAAACTTCCTCGCGAGATAACACGGCAACAGGAGAAAGCGGAATAAGTTTACCGGAGATAACATCCAACCCCATATTTTTGCAAATTTCAGGATAAAGAGAGCTATTGAGTGAATAAAAGGAAAGTATTTTATCTGCTCTCCTTTTTGTAATTTCAGCCCAAAAATAATTGGCATCAATAATTGTAGCATCCTTATCCCAAATAATTGTATCAATATTTTCAAATATTACTTCATTATTTGCTAAAATTTTCATAATTTAAACACTTCCAACAAGTTCAGATGCAATCTTGAGAGCAGAAGAAAACTTCTCGTCATTATTAAAAAAGTTATCATCACGAACATAATCTTTGACAATTTTTCTTGCGTAAGAGCCAACCGCAACACCATTTATAGGAACATTAAGCATGCGAGCAAGCTCTGCAGTCTTAGCATTAGTCCCACCAGAGGTTATGACATAAGGACAAACATTAGAGTTTATGATTAAATCAGCGCAGGAAACGGCTTGCAAGGTTGAATTATAAGTGTCTGCCCCTCCAGACATCGGAAGTCCGTCTGCTTGAATCATGATTTCTTCAGGATTTTTATATGTCATCATTTTCTTTAGGATATCCACTAATTCAACATCAGAAAAACCAACTCTGCTTGCATTTATACTCAACATTCCTTTGAAATTTTTTGTTAAATATTCCCATTTTTCAAAAATTTCATCGCGATTATTTGAGTCCATATGAAATTCAACACACTCGCAAAGCGGGAAAAGTTTGTCTAAATTTTCCCAATTAGATTTTTTTTGATATGATTCAAAAGCAGACACGGGGCAAACACTGGTGCAGCGAGCACATCCGATACATTTTTTATCATCAACATGCATTTTTTCATTATCTTTTCTAATCGCACCTTCAAGACAAGCTCCTTCGCATGCACCGCACAAAATACAATTATTGTTAATTTGATATTTAGATAAATGTTTGTCACCTTCTGTTCCGACGCTAATACACAAATAGCAATCGGATTTGCCGGAATATTCAAGCCCTGCTTGTGCTGCTAAAAGCGCGTCTTCGCTTGCATTTAAGTCAAAAAATCTGCAACCTGCGGCGCTATATAGCGCAACAAGCTTTGTTATTTCTTCATAATTTTCATTATTTGCACCCAAAATTAATTTAAAACATTTATTGGAAGCTAAATATTCTTGCAATCCTTTTATCATAAATCCTCATTAATAAACAAGAATATCTTACGTCAAAAGCAAAAATTTGAATAGTAAAAATTAAACAGAATCACTATTGAAACCAATTGCAGTCTTTTTCTTAACCGCTTTTGATTTATACATTGAATCGTCAATTCTTTCTTCGTTTGTTTTTTCAATTGCAGAAGCAAAATCTTCGTAGGCAATATCAGCCCTGCCGCGATTTAGCGCATTTAATGAAGCTGCGTTTGCTATTGTGTTTATTGAGTGATAAGAAAAACCTTCAAGATCGCGCGCCACTTTTTTAAGAGATTCTTCATCATTAATCAATGCAGCACCTTTAGTTTTTTTAGATAAATTATTTACAACTTGCTGTTTTCTTTGGTCTAAATTTGGAGTTCCAACAAATTTTTTCAAATCAAACCTTCTTCTGATTGCAGGGTCGACAAGGTCATATTTATTTGTTGCACCCACAACAATTACATTATTTGCTTTTGCTTGCTCGATGCATTTTAAGAGGGTTGCAACTTGCTTAATATTTTCATCATTTGTGCCTGAGCTTCTGTTAAATGTCATTGAATCCATTTCATCCATAAACAAGATAACAGGTTTGTCTAAATCTTTTGCATAAGTTTGAACAAAATCGAATGCAAGCTTAATATTGTTTGATGTTTGATTTATATATTTAGAACCTGCGTTTCCGATATCAAGAGTAAAAACAGGTGCATCAATTTCAGCAGCAAGTGCTTCAATAATATATGTTTTACCACACCCCGGAGGTCCATATAACAAAATTCCTGCGGGTCTTCTTTTGCCGTATTCTTCAAAATCAAGTTTAGCTTGCTCTGGGTCATTAACAGGGTCAATAACGGATTCCTTGAGGTCAGCCTTAAGTTCTTCCATACCCATGATATCTTTAAAACCATCAGGTGAAAATTCTGTTCTTTGAAGGATTTCAACAGGAACTGCGCTAATAGATGCAGCTTGAGCTTTTGGGTCTTGATTTGCTTTCTTTTGCTCGTTAATTTTTTGTTCTTGCTTGGTTGCCTCAATTTCTTTTTCTATTTCTTCAGGAGATTTACCTAAGTCCGTATTCCAAAATTTTAATCTTTCAATAATTACGCTTCTCCAGTTGTCTTTTGGATTTTTGCAATTTTTAAGAGAAGAAGAATAGTAATCATATTCCGACTTCAAATACTCTTCACAATCGGTAAAATTAACCATGACGTTATCAATTAAAGTATCTTTTGTTGCAATAAACATATCAACATAATTAGGGTCAGGTGCATCAGGTCCAACCTTACCTTCCCTTGTGGTAATTACATCTTCTGCCATGTTGCATAATTTACTGTAATCTCTTAAAAATGCCGCATATTGTTTATCGGAAAGTTTATTAGCATGGGAATCTATAAAAGCTTGGCTTTTTTTAGAATACCCAAAAGAAATAGG
>JAFVOZ010000074.1 GCA_017505585.1 bacterium | reverse complement strand
GTGAATAAGGGCAAATTAATCATCCCGCCGGCACCTGCAATCGCATTAGTCCAATTCATTGAGCCCATATTTGAAATTGAGGTTGAAGCAAAACTCAACATTCCAAGAATATCAACTGTTGGCAAAAATTCTTTTTTTGCAACTCGAACATCAAGGCGAGATTTATCAACCATTTTTTCTGCAACCATATAGTCGGGCCTTGATGTAATAACTTCTGATGAAATGCTCTCAGGAATTGATTTTGTGTTTTTAATGTCATCATATGCAATTCTTTTATATTCGGCAATATTATTCGGGCTATCACCAACAAGCACCGCAAGCGCATTTAACGCGATTTCTCTTGCCTTTTTAAGTTCAAACATATCAGATGTTGCAAAAACATAAGCTTTTTCTGCTCGAACAACATCGGCAGTTGAAGTTATGCCATGTTTATTTCTTAGTGACATAAGCTCATAAATTGTTTTTCGGTCTTTTATAATTTCTTCTTGAAGAGCAATTAATTTATCGAGCCTTACGATGTTATAGTAGCAAGTGCCAACAGCACTCACAATTGAAATATAGGCTGATTTTTCTTGAAACTTAGAAGCTTCCCAAACTTTTTTTGCAGATTTTGTTTTATCTCTGTTTTTCAAAAATAAATCAAGCTCGTAGCTCGCAATTACAGGAACTGCAAAAGAGCCGACCGAGTTTCTTTCACCAGGAAGCTTGAGAACCGCAGGAGAAGCACCGACAGATAATGACGGAAGTTCAGACGCAAATTGCATTTTCATTGCTTGGCGAGCTTCTTCAACTCTGAGTGTTGCAATTTTTAAATCTTTATTATGCTCAATTGCGCGAAGCACATAAGAATTCAAATATTCATCACCAAAATCTTCCCACCAAGAAAAATTTATAATTTCAAGCGCAGATTCTTTTCTTGCTTCTTGCAATCGCATTTGCTTTTTCTCTGCTCTGGTCATTTTCTTTTCTTGAATTGCGCAAGCTGTTAGCGGTGCAAAATTGGAGACCATAATAACCGCAACCAAAAAAGCTATAGTCTTATTTTTTAATTTCATGTTAATACTTCTTTCTCACTGTGTTGATTTTTAAACTTGTTGCATTTACAACAATATTATGCTAGCATATCATTATTCAAAAAGCAAGTTAACAACAATTATGAACAAGAAAAAACAAAGTTATACAGATAGTATTTATTATCAAATTAAACTAGCTTCAAGATATATGAAGATTTTTGCAACCCAGCTTTTTGAAGAAGTGAAAGCTGAAATCAGCTTTGAAGAATTTATAGCTCTTGACGTAGTAAATGACAATAAGTCAATGTGTCAAAGAGATTTGGCAAAACTTCTTATGAAAGACAGGGCAAACACAGGGCGCATTGCAGATGGCTTAAAAACCAAAGGGTATATTGAAATAAACATATCCCTCAAAGGTAACAGACCGATAAAAGAAATTGTATTGACCGAAAAAGGGAAGAAAACCGTACTTTCATTAAAAAATAAATTAGAACCAATGGTTAAAAGCATGGAAAAAGATTTAGGCGACACAGGCATGGAAGAATTAAGTGCATCACTTAAAAAATGCATAAACGTACTTAAAGAACAAATTAAAAACCAAATTTAGGAGAAAAAATAAATGACCGAAGAAAAACAAGTTCAAAAAACGGAAGAAAAAAAAGAAGAAAAAGAAGTTAAAAAAGTTAATAAAAAGGCACTGGTAATCGGCGGAGTGGTTCTTGTGGGAATACTCGGGCTTTTTATCGCACACAGTTTGAAGTTTCAATCAACAGATGACGCCTATGTCGAAGCACATATGATTCAAATTGCACCAAAAGTTTCAGGTCAAATTACTGAGGTTTATATTAAAGATAATCAAAGAGTAAAAGAAGGCGATATTGTTGCAAAAATTGACCATATCGACTACGAAGTAAAATTTGCTCAAGCTGATGCACAATATCAAAAAGCACTTCTTGCACAAAAAGTGGCGCAAGCAAATTTTGGCGCGGTAAACTCTGAAATTGAATTTGCAAAAAAAGATTTAGAAAGATATGAAAAATTATACGCTGAAGGTGCCGTTTCGGAACAAGAACTTGACAGACAAAGAACAAGATACGAAGCCGTTAAAGCGCAATATTCCAATGCCGATGAGCAATTATTATCAAAAAGTAATAACAAAGTTGCAGATGCTGACCTAAAAACACTAAAGGCACTTAGAGAACAAGCGGAATTGCATTTAAGTTACACAACAATTAAAGCGCCAAGAACAGGTGTTGTAACAAATAAAAAAGTAGAGAAAGGCGCGTACGTACAAGTTGGACAACCATTATTTACAATTGTTGCAGACGATGTTTGGATTGTTGCAAACTTTAAAGAAAACCAAGTTGGCGAAATGAAACCGGGGCAACCTGTAGACATTAAAATTGATGCTTACCCAAATAAAGTTTTCAAGGGGAAAGTTGATTCAATTCAAAGCGCAAGCGGTGCAAAATCAAGCCTTTTCCCGCCAGAAAACGCTGTTGGTTCTTTTGTTAAAATCGTTCAAAGAATTCCTGTAAAAATTGTTTTTGACGAAAAAATAGACAAAGAAAAATACAATATCGTATCCGGCATGTCAACAGTTCCAAAAGTAAGAATCAGAAAATAAAATACGTATTAAAATACACCTATATGCAAGCGGGCAAAAATCTGAAAATCCGCTTGCATTTTTATTTTCAGGGTAAAAGAAATATTATGTAAACTTTTGTAAATTTTATTTTTACCATATCAAAAATTTTCTTTAGGAGTTTTATAAAAAATAGTTTTGTTATACAATTGCTGAACAAATTAGGTGTAGTTCAACAGGGAATGAGGTAAAAATTGAAAGTTTTATTTAATGTTAATCCAAAAGTAGCTGGTTTAACGGCTCAAAATGTTCACAAAAATAACCAAGCAGCTTCTTTGGCACAAAGCCAAACAAGTATTACTCCTGCTTCTTTTAAAGGGGCTGAGGCGGTAAAAAGCATACTCCAAGCTCAAGAGAATATGCGAGTTCCAAAGACCGTAACAGGTATAATAAGTTTCAAGGGTAACCCCGCAAAAAACAATAACCAAATTGCCTCAATTGCCTCTGAATATCAAGGACTTCCTCCTGAATTTAATGACATGTATAAAATCGGCGGACTTGCAAACGTTGCAGGTGAAGCTTCAGTTGCATTCCAAAAAGAAGGCATGGACATAAGAACATTCATTCCTTATCACTCAGTATACAAAAAAGCGGACGGCGAAGTTGTTAAGGCTGAAGGCAAAATTTTTGTTTACAACGAACAAGACAAAAGCATGAAAAAAGAAGACCCCACGAAATACACACTGGGTCAAGGTGAAAAATTTGTTTTAGTTGCAGGAGTTCAAACTGACGACAATACGCCTCCAAAAATGCTTACACTTAAACCAACAGGCATTACAGGTTCTGTTCCATATTTAGACGAAGTCGATAGTTCCCTTGCTCAAAAAGAGGATAAGTACGCTCTTTTTGAACTCGAAAGAGAAAAGCCAACTGATCCAAAAATTTACGTAGTCCACACCGAAGGTCTTGCAAAACTTACAAAAGCATACGGCAGTGACGATGGTGGCGCATATTTTTCAAACTTCGACAGAGAATATTCAAGCTTCACAAGAGCAATCGTAGGTGAAATTTTGCCTGCGATGTCAGGAGCAAAAAAAGAAGAAGCAAAAGATGATGCAGCTGAAACGGCTGAAGAAAATGCAACAGAAAACGCAGTTGAAGGAGCTGAAAAAGATACCGTTGAAGGCGAGGTAAAAGCTGCCACTGAAGATACCGAAAAAGACGCTGTTGAAGGTGAAGTTGAGGCTGCCGTTGAAGGAGCTGAAAAAGATACCGTTGAAGGCGAAACAAAAGACACAAAAGAAGAAGCAATCGAAGAAAAAGATCCTTCAGTATTTAACCCTGCAGGCTATTGGTTGCACGACAGGTTTGCGTTCCCTGCTATGCTTGAAGCATCAAGAAGAGCTGCTGACGGCGATAATTATTTTAGCGGCTTAAGAATGCACGCAACATACCACAACCCCGGAAGAGATTACCAAGGCCACTATGATAACCCGCTAGATTTCATCAAAACTATCGGTGCGGTTGAAATTCTTGACACTATTGCACAAGACAAACCAGAAGAAGCAAAAAGAGTTGTTAACTATATAGAACAAATCAAAGAATATAAAACAGAAGGCGATAACGATCCATTCACTCCAATGCAAAAAATTCTAACTAAGGAAGAATATGCAGACTTGGAAAAAATCTTTGAACCATACATCGGACAATTCAAAGATGAAAAAGGTTCGTACAACATGTCTTTAATTCCGTTTGTTGCAACAAACACAAATAAAGGCAACTTCACGCACGGCACTGTTTCAATGAACTATGGTAAAGAAATGGTTGACTTGGACACGCCTGAAATCGCTTACGGAATTACCTCAATCTTGAAAAAAGACGCAGCAAATATGGTAAATATTACTAACGGTTCTTATGCGGTTAGCCTTGGTCTTTTCAAACCCGGTTTTGGCAATGCTGATGTTTTAAATAAGGCAGAAGGCTACACTTGGTTAATCAGAGGTGAAAAAGACCAAGAAGCAATATTTAAAAATCTTCAAGAGCACAACAAAAAAGCAGAAGAAAAAGCTAAAAAAGAAGCAGAAAAAATAATTAAAGAGTTAGAAGATGGAGCAGATTTTGCAGAATTAGCTAAAAAATACTCAGATGATGAAGCTACTGCTAAAAACGGTGGTTCTCTTGGAAAATTCTCACCTGATGATATGGTTGAACAATTTGCCGCAGCAG
>JAFVOZ010000073.1 GCA_017505585.1 bacterium | reverse complement strand
TGATATAATAATAACATGGATGACGATTAAATCTATCAATATATTGACTAAAAACAAAGGTTTCGCAGTTTGCTTCATGCGTTCCTTTCACATAATTGACGTGGCACTGAAATTGTTAAGAAATATTAAACTGGAAATCAGCTCTGTGCAAGGTTTTTCCAAAATGATTAAAAATAAAAGGCAATTATTTAATAAGTATAGCGTTTATATATATAAGAGAGAGAATTACTAGAGAGGTAAATTATGGGAACCAGTGCAGTTACAACAACAAGCAATAATGAAATTTATAAAACAACAAATTCAAGCACGACAGGCGGAAGCTGCAGCTGCAACCATAGCACATCAAATTCGCCTTCTATCTTTATGGATAATAGCTTGGGCGTCAGAACAGTGAACCCATCATACGCAGATTGGTCATCAAACAATTGGATAAATAATCAAAACGCATATTGGATGCAACAACAACAAATGCAATATGATATGTATCAGCAAGAACGCGAAGACAGTTTTGCAACTAAAGGAGCGCTTGGCGGAGCAGCTGCCGGAGCGGCAATTGGTTCTTGCTTCGGTTTCCCGATAGGTACAGTAGTAGGTGGCGCAATTGGTCTTGTAGGCGGCTTATTCGGCGGTAAATTATTCGCTAAAATGTAAGAAGGAAATATGGAAAATTATAGTTCAATCGGAAAAATTGAATACAAGCAAGCTGACAAGTTGCAAAAAACAAATGCAACAAACCCGTTTGGTCAAGAAAAATCAAACGAGAAAAGCATATTTCTAACAAAGCAAACAGCTACAAGCGCGCAAAAATATGCATCTGACCCGATATCAAGCGCGGAAGCAAAGTATATTGCAGAACAAATGGAAAAAGAAAAAAATTGGTTTTCAAAATTTACAGATAAAATAAGCAAATCAATAAAAAAAGAAAAAACTTCATCGGAAAATATCAAAAGCGACGATGAACAAGAAGAATTAAGCGCGGAAACAAATGCAAATTCAGACACATCAGGCGAAGCATTTGACGCGGAATAATTAGTAGTTAAAGGAAGAAGAAGGAAAGTTTAACCCCAAATTGGGGTTATTTTTATATTAATTATTTAACTTGGAATATATTTTAAAAGCTTATCAAGAAGTTCACCTTTAGAGCGAAAACCAGAGAAGCGAGTAAACTCAACACCGTTATTAAAGATAATAAATGTCGGAAAAGTAAGAATATCAAACTCTTTAATTAAATCTTGAGAATTTTTCGAACTAACTTGCCCTAACCAAATATTTCCCAAATCATTCAAAACTTCATTTTGACGAATACAGTACGGGCATTCGGGCATATAAAATTCAACAACTTTTATACCGTTCTTAATCGCATTTTTAAAATTTTTATTATCAAGTTCAATTATCATAAGCATTGCTCCATAGAATATAATAATCCGCCAAAAGGAATAAAAAATCAGACAACTGTAAATCTTGCACGACATTAAAGTCCTTAAAAAAATTTTGTTTTATAATTATATAAGATGAAAATCGCCAGCATAAACAAAAAAAACAGGCAAAACTTCAAGGGTAATTTTTTAAATTCCAAAAAACTTTTGAAGGTTTTGAAATTTGCATCAGATAAAGGTGCACTTGTAACCTCGGGCGCAACCGTAGCTTTTTCTGCCGTGCTTCGCCCGGCAATTACAATGTTGACGCCTGACACTCCGGAAAGAGATAAAAAATACTCCGCTGCAAAATCGATAGCATCTGCTGCTGCTGTTTTTTTAACCACGGGTTTGTTATCGGGAAGGGTAAATAAAGGACTCGAGAGAATATCAAAGTACACCGATAAATATTTATCAAAAAAATCAATGGAAAACCTAAAAGACGGTGCAAAAAAATTAGAGCTCTCAGCTAAATACAGGGCATTGGAGCAAACAATAAAACTCTCTCCTGAAATGTTAACCGTTGTCCCAAAGCTTTTTTTAACATCCGCTCTAATCACACCTGTTGCGGATTACATTATAAAAAAAGACAAAAATTCAGCACCTGTAAAAACAGAAGAAAACAAAACACAAAGCTTTAAAGGGCTTAAAGGAAACAGTGGCAAAAAAGCCGCAAAAATCATTGCAAAGATAATGAATAATGAAAAAGTGCAAGATTTTGCAGGAAAAATAAAAAATAAAAAATTCATCGAAAATTCAATTTATATAAAAGATGTAATTGCGACAGGTGTATTTTCCGGTTTTGTTAAAATTAATAAAACGATTGACCAAAAAGATAAAGCAAACTTAATTGCAAACACGGTTGTATCGACTGCATTAAGCATAGCGGGTGCGATGTCTTTTGATAAAGTTTTCGAAAAACCCTTGGCAAAATTGAGCGAACAATTTAAAATGGCAAATAAAAATGATGCAAATTTGGAAAAATATTTAAACGGGGCAAGGATTTTAAAAAGCGCATTAATATTAGGCACAATTTACTATGGCATCATACCTATAATTTCAACATACGCGGGTAGCAAAATATCTAATAAACAATATGCTAATAAACAAAATTAAAAAATTCATATCAAAAGAAATATCTGGCTGGAGCAAGCTTGAAGTTATAGTATTACTGTTTTCCACCACCACAATTATTGCTTCATCCATTATCATGCAGGATAGAAAACTTGCAATGATAAGTGCTATATGCGGAATTTTGTATACAATTATCGCGGGTAAAGGAAAAATTTCGGCCTTTATTTTTGGTATAATCGGAACACTCGCGTGTGCTCTTCTTTCCTTTAAAGTGGCACTGTACGGAAATTTTGCATTACATTTATTTTATTTTTTTCCAATGGAGATCTTGGGGATAATAAATTGGAAAAAGCATCTCCAAAGAGAAAACCAAGAAATAATTAAAACTAAACTCAAGAAACACGAACTGTTTGTTCTTGCGGGAATTGCAACACTAATTGAAGGAGCAATATATTTAATTCTTACAAAAGCGGGTGATGTTGCGCCTTTAACCGATTCTATGATGTGCACATTATCGCTTGCGGGAATGTATTTAACAGTTAAAAGATGCATTGAGCAATGGGGAGTGTGGACAATTGCAAATCTGCTCTCAATTGCAATATGGTTTACAACATTTCAGGCAGGAGAAGCAGTGTTTTCAGTGCTACTTGTCAGAATAATTTACTTTTTTCTCGGAATTTATTTCTTTATCAAATGGCACAAAAATATACAAGCAAATAAAGGGTAGAAACAAAATCAAATAAACTATGCTATAATCAATATGAATTAGGGAGTTTAAAATGGCAATAAAAATAATAAGAAAAACCATAAACACTGAACTGGCGAATGAAATTCAAGAAGTTCAAGACTTTTTGAGCGATAAACATTCATTATGCAGCCATTTAATAAATTCCATGGAAACGTACGGCGAAGATAAAGCCGTTACGGATGAACATAACAAAGTCGAGTTAAACTATAGCGAAGTTGTGTCTAAAATTAAAAAAGTTGCATCTGCAATTCAAAAAGCAGGCATAAACCATAAAACACATATTTCATTTTTCTCAGAAAATAACGGAAGCCATTTTATAGTTACCCAAGGTATTTTATATGCAGGCTGCACAGTGGTTTTAAGAGGAACCTCGGCGCCTGCTGACGAGCTTGAATATATTTTAGACCACAGTGACTCTGAAGCATTATTCATTAGCGACTACAAAGCATTAAACGCAATATATGAAGTATTGCAGAAAAAAGAGAAAATTAAATTCGTTTGCGTTCTTTTTGAAAAAGGCACAAAACCCGAAGGCTTGAAAATGCCTGTATACACCCTAAATGAATTTATAGCAGATGCTGATGAAAACATCGAAGAAAAAGAAAACTCAATTGACGATGTTGCAGCTATGCTCTACTCATCAGGCACAACAGGATACCCAAAAGGGGTTATGCTCACCCATGGAAATATTCTTTCCCAATTGAAAACTTTTAGAGAAGGCCTTGGAGTTAAAAGAGGTGAAAAATCTCTTCAAATTCTCCCGATTTGGCATTCATACGAATTTACTGCACAAACAATTCACTATGCAACTGGTATGCATTTGCATTTTACAACAATTCCTGCACTTAGAAATGACCTTAAAAAATATAATGTCGATGTATTTATGACTGTTCCAAGAATTTGGCAAGCATTGAGAATCGGTATTTATCAAAGATTAAAACAAAAATCAAAATTGCAATATTTTATTTTTGATACAGCAGTCAAAATGAGTATTATGTACAAAATTCATAAAATGTATGGCGAAAAAAGAATTACAAACAAACAAGGAAACTATAATTTATTTCTCAAATGCTATCACAGGCTAATCAGAAGCTTCTTTAAGCCATTCTACAAATACTTTGCAGAAAAAGTGTTTAAAGAAACAAAAAACAGATTGGGCTTAAACTTTAGAATTTCATTATCAGGCGGTGGAGCATTATCTCTTCAAGATGAACTTTTTTACGATACAATCGGAGTGAATTTAAGAGTGGCATACGGACTTACGGAAACTTCGCCGGTTCTGACTATGCGCCACTCAACGGATAAAAATTATCTTTGCTCTGCGGGTCGTCCACTTAAAGCGACAGATATAAAAATTATTGACCCAAAAACAAAAGAAGAAGTTGGCATTTTTCAAAAAGGGCTTGTTCTTGTTCGCGGTCCGCAAATAATGAAAGGGTATTATAAAAACGAACAAGCAACCAATGAAGTTATAGATAAAGACGGCTGGTTCACAACAGGTGACCTTGGTTGGTTAACATCTAATAATTTCCTTGTGCTTGTTGGCAGAGTTAAAGAAACAATTGTGCTATCTAACGGCGAAAACATTGAACCACTTCCGATTGAAGAAGCTTGTTTGCAAAGCAATTACATTGAACAAATCGTGCTTGTTGGTCAAGATGAAAGCAGCATCGGTGCACTCATTGTCCCAACTCAAGAAGCAATGGAAAAATGCAACATTGCATTAAGCGACATTAAAAAAGGATCAAATTTAACAATTAAAGACCCTCAACTATATGAACTTATTAAACAAGAAATTAACGCACATATTAAAGCAAAACCGAACCTCAAATCATTTGAAAAAATTAATAAATTTGAGATACTGAAAAATGCATTTAATCAAGAAGACGGTTTGATTACACAAAGCGGAAAAATGAAACGCAACAAAGTGTATGATAAGTATAAAAGCATTATCTCAAAAATGTTCCAAGATAAAAAATAATTATGGCAAAAACTGAATTACTCGCACCTGCAAAAAATATAGAATGCGCTATAGCTGCAATAAACTCCGGAGCTGACGCAATATATATTGGCGCAAATGCATTCGGAGCAAGAAAAAATGCCGGAAATTCACTAAAAGAACTTGAAGAGATAATAAAATATGCGCATCAATTTTGGGTTAAGGTTTATGTAACAATAAATACAATTTTGAGCGACGAAGAACTTGAAGAAGCAAAAAAACTAATTCACAAGCTCCACAAAATTAAAGCGGACGCAATAATATTTCAAGATTTTGGAATATTAGAACTTGCAAGAAAAGGCGAAATTCCTAACATTCCACTTCATGCAAGTACTCAATGCAACAACAGGACTTATGAGAAAGTAAAATTCTTCGAAAAAATCGGCGTAAAAAGGGTAATTCTTGCCCGAGAACTTTCACTTGCAGAAATTAAAAACATAACAAAAAATACTGATGTGCAAATTGAATGCTTTATTCACGGTGCACTTTGTGTTTCATATAGCGGGGAGTGCTATTTGAGCGCATCATGTGGCGGAAGAAGTGCAAACAGGGGAGAGTGTGCACAGCCTTGCAGAAAAAAATATAGTGTCATAAATGAAAACGGCGAAATTTTGGCAAAAAACAAATATATGCTTTCTCTCAAAGATTTTAACGCCACAAAAAAGCTTGAAGATTTGGTGCGAGCAGGAGTTGCATCTTTTAAAATTGAAGGAAGATTAAAAGATGCAAACTACGTGCGAAACGTTGTTTTACATTACAGAAGATTATTGGATAAAATAAGTAAAAAATCCTCATCCGGCACAATAATCGCGGATTTCGAACCAAACCCAAACAAAAGCTTCAACAGGAGTTTTACTGAATATTTTCTTGAAGGAAGAGTTGATTGTTACAATCTAAATTCCGTAAAATCACTTGGCGAAAAGCTTGGAAAAGTAACCGCTAAAGGCAAAAATTATATTGAAATAAACGCAAAAATTAACGCAGGCGATGGGCTTTGCTTCTTTGAAAACAATGAGCTCGCAGGCTTTTTAGTTAATAAAGTGGAAGGCAAAAGAATTTACCCAAACAAAATGCCAAACATCAAAATAGGCGATGTTTTATATAGAAACCAAGACCACGAATTTGAAAAATTGCTAAAAAACTCAAAAACCGCAAGAAAAATATCTGTAGACTTTAAATTCAAAGAAAACACAATATCAGCACTTGATGAAAACTTTAACAAAGTTGAATTTGAGCTTGAAGGTGCAGAACCTGCAAAAGATAAAGAAAAGATGAAAACAAACTTTATCTCGCAAATGAAAAAAACAGGCGAAACAATTTATTCAGCGGAACACATCTCAATTGAAGACGAATTACCATTTATTCCAATCTCTAAATTAAATGAAATCAGACGCATTTTGCTTGAAAAATTAACTGAGAAAAGACTAGAAAATTACAGAATGCGCACACAGCAAGAAATTCAACCTGCAGAATATTTTGAAGATGAAGTGGATTATAAAGCAAACATAATGAATTCATCTGCAAAAAATTTCTATGAAGAATGCTTGGCAACTGTTATAGAATTTGCACCCGAGCACACTAAAAAATTTGGAAAAATAGAACTTATGCGCACTAAGCATTGCATAAAATATGCACTAAATATGTGTAAATCCAAAGACAAACTATTTCTGCTTGATGAAGAAGGAAGAAAATTCAATCTTGATTTTGACTGCAAAAATTGCGAAATGATTATATCTAGGAATATTTAATTATTTATTTTTCGCCGTAAAAAATTTAATGGCTTCAGGTATTCTTGCGACTTGCCAAACCAAAGAAAAAACAAGTGCTAGCGTAATGTACCATTCAAAATGTTTCGGAATTTCATTGCGCGCACAATTTTCAGCCAAGTCTAAATCCATAACAAAAGAATAAACTGCAATACCTGCAAAAACAGGTGCAAAAATAAAGCCAAAAATCCCTTTAATCATAAGCCCTGCATAACCAAGCTTTAAAAGAATACCAACGAGAGCCAAAATCCAGTAAACAAAAGTAACTTTGAGTGCGGAGTCTTTAATTTTTGCAAATTTTGCACTTGGATTATCTAAATCCGGTTTATAATTAAGGAAAACATAAAAAGCAGATAAAATTGTAACAAAAACCATTTCAGGGAAAACGCCATGAGTTAAGTTAAAATACCTAAAAGAAAACCCTGCAAGAGCCGCCCCTAAGCAAGCAGCAAAAGGGAATGACATATGGAGCGAAAATTTTGGAAAACTACGCGCCGTAAATACAAGAGCAATAACTATGAAAGCACTTGCAAAAGAGATGAAGCCCAATCTATCTGAATAGCCGTCAAAACCATAATACCAAACATAAGAAAAAACAATAAACAAGGTTACAAGCAAGGGTAAAATGTTTTTAATTGATTTTTCATAAGATATATTCCCGTCATTAAGTCCATCCAAATATTCAAAATTTTCAGCTTTTAAAAGTGGGTTTTGGGCCATTTTAGTTTCTCCTTTTCTAGAAAAATTATAGAAAATTTTTCATCTGTTTGCAAGCAAAATCAAACAAAAAAATAAGGGCTCAAAAGAACCCTTATTATATATAATTTCAAAAATTAAACTGCTTTTGAAATTGCAACTGCAACAGCAACTGTTGCACCTACCATTGGGTTGTTACCCATACCGATAACACCCATCATCTCAACGTGAGCAGGAACTGATGAAGAACCAGCAAATTGAGCGTCAGAGTGCATTCTACCCATAGTATCTGTCATACCGTAGCTTGCAGGACCTGCTGCCATGTTGTCTGGGTGAAGTGTTCTGCCTGTGCCACCGCCAGATGCAACAGAGAAGTATTTTTTACCATTTTCAATAGCCCATTTTTTATATGTGCCTGCAACAGGGTGTTGGAAACGAGTTGGGTTAGTTGAGTTACCCGTAATTGAAACATCAACGCCTTCGTGAATCATAATCGCAACGCCTTCTGACACGTCATCTGCGCCGTAGCATTTAACATTTGCTCTTTCGCCGTTTGAAAATGCTTTTTCAGAAACGATTTTTAATTCACCTGTTGCATAGTCATATTCAGTTTCAACAGATGTGAAGCCATTAATTCTTGAAATGATGTAAGCAGCATCTTTTCCAAGACCGTTTAAGATAACTCTTAATGGGTTTTTGCGAACTTTGTTAGCGTTTCTTGCAATACCGATTGCGCCTTCTGCAGCAGCGAATGATTCGTGACCTGCTAAGAAACAGTAGCATTCAGTCTCTTCACGAAGAAGCATTGCGGCAAGATTGCCGTGACCCAAACCTACGCTTCTTTGGTCGCCAACAGAGCCAGGAACGCAGAATGCTTGCAAACCGATACCGATATCAGATGCGATATCAGATGCACCAACTGTGCCTTTTTTAATAGCAATTGCTGCACCAAGTGTATATGCCCAAGAAGCATTTTCAAAAGCGATTGGTTGAATACCTTTAACGATAGCATCAACGTCAATTCCTTTTGCCAAGCAAATTTCTCTTGCTTCTTCTAAATTTTTAATTCCGTATTCAGCCATAACTTTTTCGAGTTTAGCTCCGCGTCTATCTTGTCCTTCAAATTTAACTGTCATAATTCATTACTCCTTACGTGGATCAATCTTTTTAACTGCTTCATCAAATCGACCATATGTTTTGATGTTTTCATCATAAGCTTTTTGAGGCTCAACGCCTTTTTTGATGGATTCCATCATTTTTCCAAGGTGAACGAACTTATAACCTATAATTTCGTCATTTGCATCTAAGCCAAGTTCAAGAACATAGCCTTCAGCAAGTTCCAAATATCTTGGACCTTTAGCTTTTGTTGAGTAAATTGTACCAACTTGAGAACGAAGCCCTTTGCCAAGGTCTTCAAGTCCTGCACCAATTGGCAAACCATTATCTGAAAACGCAGTTTGAGTTCTGCCATATACAATTTGCAAGAACAATTCGCGCATTGCAGTGTTAATTGCATCGCACACTAAGTCTGAATTAAGTGCTTCAAGGATTGTTTTACCAACCAAGATTTCACCGGCCATTGCAGCTGAGTGAGTCATACCTGAGCAACCTAAAGTTTCAATAAGTGCTTCTTCAATAATACCTTCTTTTACATTCAAAGTTAATTTACAAGCACCTTGTTGTGGAGCACACCAGCCAACACCATGGGTTAAACCAGAAATATCTTTGATTTCTCTGGAATAAGTCCATTTTCCTTCTTGAGGAATTGGCGCAGGTTTATGGTTAGCACCTTTTGCAACACAGCACATTTCTTTAACTTCTTGAGAACAATTTTGACAACTCATTTTATTCCTATCTCCTGTGTATTCTACAAGAAGATTATACCTTAAACATATTTAAAAATAAAACAAGTTTACACTATTAAATTAAAACTCAATCTTTCTTTCACAAGAATATCTTTGGGATTTACCTGAAACTATTGGCATTGAACATTTTTCCATGTATTCATCAAGACCATATCTCGAGAATTTATAAATTTTTTCCGCCTTATATTCCTCGCGCGTTTTTTCTTCCCCTGATTTTGCCATTAACAGTTTGCCGCCCGCAAACATATAAACATGATCAGAAGTGCTTGTTCCGTCTATATTTTGCTTTGTGTTTTTTGAAATTTTATTTGGATATTCGCCCGAAAAATGCATTTCAACTATTTCATCAGCCTGAAGATTACCTTCAGCATCAATTTTCACGCCTTTTCTTACAACATCAAGACTCAGTTGCCCTCGCATTGCATACGGGTTAAATTTCAAATCTAATTGAGATTCTTTTGAACCATCTTCGTTTTCCTTATGCAAAAAAAGCATTCTATCAAGCTTGCCATTTGAATTAAATACATATTTTCTCTCCAGTGAATGAGAATTAGCGCCATTTATATTGATATCATATGTAACAGACTTATTATCAGGATTTTGAAAATCATACGCAGCTTTAATGCGAGATAATCTGTCACCATTTAAACCTTTAGCAGAAGTTACCACGCCTTTGTATAGTGCAACAGGTTTAGTGTGCGAAATTTCTATCATATCGCAAGTTTCAGAATCGTATGTAGTGATTTTTTTAACTGAAAAACCGTCGACTTGTGCTTCTCTTATGAGGTTATTATTTTTATCATATTCAAGTGTTGTAACTTCTGCGCTTTTTCCTTCTTTTTTTACAACTTCAAATTCAACTCTTGCGCCATTTTCTTTTTCAAACGGCTTGAAGTCATTTTTAAAGCCTTGGTCTAAAACATCATAAACTTCTTTTACAGTAGCTTCAGCGTTTTTTTCTTCTTCAAGAATTGAATTATAGATTTCATCCGCAACTTCGCTTGTTTTTTGAACATAGAATTTTACATCAGGCATAGAGTGCATTGAG
>JAFVOZ010000072.1 GCA_017505585.1 bacterium | reverse complement strand
CGGGTAACCCTAAATTTGTCATCTCAGCAAGGTTTGCGCCTTTGCCACCTAAAAGGTTACGTAGAGAGGCATCGCCTTCCTTGAATAACCACACTCTTTTTGTTGCTGTTTGCATAAAGTGTTTACTCCTTCTCTAATTAAGTGTTAGTAACTATTTATGCTGAAAATTCTAACATAAGCATAGTTTGTATGCAAATTAATTGGAAGGAGTTTTCTAACTAAAGTTGGGTGGTGTAATTTTGCTGTTTTGAACCGTTGTTTTAGTTCTGCATTGCGTCAATCCCGAGATATCTTTTTGTTCGTGGTCCAACTTGTCCGCCACCTGCCCAAGGCCTTACTTTGCCGTCAGCCCTAACAGTTATTCTTATTGTGTCATAAGCGGTTTTTTTATTGATTTCACTTCTGAGTGAAGTGTATGGACCTTCTATTGTTGTTTTTGTTGGTCCTTCAGCTCCATTAAGATCAATATTTAACATAAACATACAGCCAAGGGGGCTGTTTTTTGAACTTTTTGTTCCGCAAGTCGAATATTCATCTACGGTTTGGATTATTGCGCCATCCGGTGTTTGGATTGCAAGTGTGTTGGTGTCATTATCTCTTTTGATGTATTTAAGTGTGTTGTTGTTATCGCCTTCGCCTTCAACCAGCCAGTGTAATAATGTATTGGTTGTATCCCCTGGGCCAATGGGAACTGATGCGATTTTTGTGTTAACTGCAACTTGCAGCGTCCCCAAGGTTTTTTTGGCTAGTGCCGCATATTTCTTTTCGCTTGATTGTTGCATAATTGCAGGAATTGTAACTGCTGCAATGACGCCTATTATTGCAAGCACTAAAAGTACTTCTGCAAGTGTGAATGCTTGTTTTTTATCTGTCATTTCCAACCTCTGTTTTATATTTATTGCATATCAAGGTATTTTCTTGTGCGATCTCGTTCTGCTGTCTCTAAACCACCCGGTACGACTCTGTCACCAGTGCCGCCAACATTAAAATATACGGTATCATAAGCGTTTACGTCATTTGCGGCGTTATTTAGTGGAGCCATATTGTTCATGGTTGTTTTGGTTGGACCCTCTGCTCCATTTAAATCAATTCTTACGCCACAAGCTGATTGACAAACCGCTCTTCTATTTCTTAAATGTGGACACGTACCGCACAATGGGTGAATAATCATACCGTCAGGGGTTTGTATGCTATAGAAATTTCCTGTTTCCTTTACGTATTTTAGTGAACTCAACTCCATATTTTCGCCTTCTGCAAGCCATTGAATAATTGTTAGTTTTGGTGTTAAATCCCCCGGCCCATAAGGAACGAGTGATTTTTTAACATCCACTGCCGTTTGCAGAGTTGTTTGCGCTTTTCTTGTGAGTGCTGAAAATTTCTTTATGCTTGATTGTTGCATAGTGGCAGGAATTGTAACTGATGCTATAACGCCAATTATTGCAAGCACTAAAAGTACTTCTGAAAGAGTGAAGGCTTGTTTGATCTTCTTCATTTTTTTTGTTTACCTTTTTGTTGTTTTTTCGTTTTTGTGGCTTTTTACAAAGTTATATTTGCATGATAGCTAGCTCTTATGTTCAAAGCCAAGGTATTTTACAGTGCGTTTAGTTTCTGCTGTTGCTCCGTTAAAGGTACCGCCCCAACTCCTTACTTTGCCGTCGTTATCCACGTAAACGTTTATTATATCATAATCTTTAGCTCCAGTGAAGCCGGCAAGCTCCGTGGACGCATTATCTATCGTGGTTTTGTTTGGTCCTTCTGAACCGTTTAAATCTATTCTTATTATGTAATTTGCGGCGCAGCCAAGTAGATTTGTTCTGGTTGTTGGGTCTGTGCAATTTCCAAGTGTTTGGTATAGTATAATACCATCCGGTAATTGTATAGCTCTGAAATTAGCGCTTGCTTTAGCTACCTTGAGCGTGTTTGTTCCGTCGTCTTCTCCGTCAAGAAGCCATTGAAACAACCCCACCCTCATATCCCCTGGGCCAATAGGAACTGTTGCAATTTTTAGATTGATTGCATTTTGAATACTGGACTGCGCTTTTTTAGCTAGTGCTGAGAATTTCTTTTCGCTTGATTGTTGCATAACAGCAGGGATTGTAACTGCTGCTATAACGCCAATTATTGCAAGTACTAAGAGTACTTCAGCAAGAGTGAATGCTTGTTTTTTATTTTTCATGAAACAACTATCCTTTATTTATAATAATTATAACCTATATTTTTGGTCTTTTCAACCGAGTAACATTTTGTATATTTTTTCATTTTCGGGGGTTTTGATATTGTGCTTTTTGCCAAGTTTTATTATGGTTCCTGCAAATAGTTCCACTTCTGTTTTATTCCCTGAAAGTACATCTTGTAACATTGAAGTCTGCGCGTTATTGTTTTGTTTCATAATCACATCAAATGCACTCTCCAGCTCTTCTTCTTTAAGGTTAACCCCGAGTGCGTAAGATATTTTAATTACTTCTTTCATTAATTTCTTAATTATTGAGAGTAATTCTGGTGAATTTTTAATTTTACCGTAATTTGCCCTATATGCTCCGCTTACTTGATTAACGCCAACATTTAGCATAAGTTTTTTCCAAAACTCATAATTTATGTTGTTTGAAATTTTGTAGGGAATATTATGTTTTGCGAAAAGATTGATTATTTTCCCAAGTGCTGCTTCTTCATTTTTATTTTCAGCTCCAAGTACTATATCCCCAATGTTATGATATGTAATTGAGTTGCCTTCTCGCATACTTGCGGCACCAACATAAAAACTTTTTATGATATTTGCATCAAGGTATTTCTCTTTTAATTTCTCTTCGCTTTCAATTCCATTTAACAGGCTTAAAATAACTGTATCTTGGTAAATAAAATTACTAATATTATTAAGCGCAAAATCAAAACCTGAATTTTTTGTTGAAATAATAATTAAATCTGCCTTAAAATTTTTCTTGTCGGGAGTTATGTATGAAAAATCATAACGAGTGGAATTTATAATTCTTCCTTCTTTTTGGTAACGAGCAAGTCTTGTATCATCAACAAGAATTTCAAGATTAACACGTGCGCTATCTTTAAATATTTTTGCATATATTGAGCCTATTGCGCCAAGCCCCACAATTAAAACGTTTTTCATATAGCTATTATTTCATCAAAATATGTAAACAAATGCAACAAAAATTTTGCAAAATATTAATATTATGCTAGAATTTATTTATAAATCCACTAAAAAGGACGGTTCCTTGCCGCCCTTTTTGATTTTATAAGGGGTAGTTATTTTGAAAGAACACCTAAATCGACATGAAATTATAGCTGAAATTACGCCTGTTATCGAAAACACGGCTATGCGTTATAATCTTATCCCTATTGAAATCGATTTAGAAAAAGAAAGTGGTCAATGGTTTTTGAGGATTTTTGTGTTCTGCACAGCACACCCTGTAAATATAGATGACTGCGAAAACCTCTCGCGCGGGCTGGATAACATGCTTGATGACCTTATTCCGTTTAAGTATCGTCTTGAAATATCTTCCCCGGGGCTGTTTAGAAAAATAAAATCTGACAAAGAATATGTAATCTTTAAGGGTAAAAAAGTTATTCTAAAACTTGCTGAAGCAGTTGATGAAGAAATTGAAGTTCAAGTTAAAAACAAAAAAACTAAAATGGGCGGAGAAAAGAAAATTGAAGCAAGAATTTTAGATTACCAAAAAGGAATCGGGCTTACGGTTCTAAAGTTGAATACAGAGAAGGAATATACGATTCCACTTGAAAATATAACAAGTGCTCAATTGAATGATGATGAACAGGAGAAATAAAAATGATTAAAATCGGAACAGCATTATTTGAAGCTGCAGAACAACTGGAAAAAGAAAAAGGTATAGGAAAAGATGTCCTAATTGATTCTTTATGTGATGCGCTATGTGCAGCTTACAAGAAACACATCAGGGATAAAGAAGCTGAAAACATTGAAGCCATTTTGGATGAAGAAACAGGCGAAATTGGCGTTTTCAGAACAAAAGTTGTTGTTGATAATGTTGAAGATGAAAACACTCAAATTTCACTTGCAGATGCTCAAGAAATTGATGAAGATGTTGAACTTGAAGACGAAGTTAAAATCGAAGTTACGCCTGAAGATTTTGGAAGAATTGCTGCTCAAAGTGCAAAACAAGTTATTACGCAAAGAATTAGAGAAGCCGAAAGAAAGCTTATTCTTGATGAATTTTTATCTAAAAAAGGCACTCTTATTACAGGTATAATCCAAAGAAAGGATGAACGAGGAAATGTAATTGTTAATATCGGTAAAACTGATGCAGTTATGCCGTATAAAGAACAACTTCCAAGAGAATTCTATAAACCCGGTAACAGAATTCGTGTGTTTGTTTTAAACGTTAAAGAAACACAAAGAACACCGCAAGTTATTGTTTCCCAAGCGCACTCTGAAATTGTTCGTGAACTTTTCGAACTCGAAGTTCCTGAGATTGAAGACGGCATTGTTGAAATTAAATCAATTGCAAGAGAAGCAGGTTTTAGAACAAAACTCGCTGTATGGTCAAATGACCCTTCAGTTGATTCGGTTGGTGCTTGTATCGGACCTCGTGGCAGCAGAATTCAAACAATTGTTGGCGAACTTAAAAATGAAAAAATTGACATTGTTAGATATTCTGAAGACCCTGTTGAATACATTGTTAATGCACTTTCACCTGCAAGAATTTTATCGGTTGATATTTTATCTGATACGGAAGAAGCAAAAGAAGCTTTCGTTATTGTTCCTGATGATCAACTTTCTCTTGCAATCGGTCGCGAAGGTCAAAACGTTCGCTTAGCTCACAGGCTTTGCGGTTGGAAGATAGATATTAAGTCAGAATCTCAAGCGCGCGAAATGGAAGACAAAAGAGAGCAAGAAATTTTAGCTCAAATGACTGACGAACCACAAACAGAACAAGAAGAAGAAATTGAAGATGCAATTGATGAAATCAAAGAAGAAATCGAAGAAGAAATGAGCCAAACAGACTCTGATCTTGACGATGAAGACATCAAAGAAGCGTACGCAATTTCCGAAGAAGCAGATGATGAAACTCAAGAAGAGGAAGTGCAATACTGACTTATGTTAAGAGTTGTAGTTGTAGGCTATGATAAAATGCAAACAGCCCTGATTTCAGGGCTGTTGTCATCTAGTCATGAAATAGTCGGTGTTATGCGATATGAGAAAAATAAAATTTCACCATTCAAACTATTCTTTAAAGATATTTTTGCGCCTTCCAAAACTCTTAGCTATATGAGAAGTTATGGGCTTTACGACATTAAAGCAAAAAGCGTTAATTCCAAAGAATTTATTAATGAAATCAAAAAATTAAAAGCAGATGTTGTGCTTGTCGGCTCTTGGGGTGAAAAAATTAAAAAAGAACTTTTATCCGTTCCAAAGTTCGGTTTTATTAATTGTCACCCGTCATTGCTTCCTCAAAACAGGGGCGCAAATCCTTATTTTTGGGCAATTTATCAAGGAAAAGAAAAATCAGGTGTCACGTTTCATATAATGGATGAAAATTTCGACACGGGAAAAATTTTATTCCAAGAAGAAATTGAAATAACATCCCTTATGAATGCAGAAGATTTAAAGCTTAAAGCATGCGCACTTGCAAAAAAATCAATAGCCCCGCTTTTAAACAATCTTGAAGAAGGCTTATTGATTCCTGTTTTGCAAGACGAGAGTCGTGCCAGTCGCGAATTTATGAATGACGATTTAATTGTTGTTGATTTTTCTCGCACGGCGCGAGAGATTAAAAATCACATTAGAGCGCTTCAACCCTATCAAACACCATATTGCAGACTTGATAAATGGTATTATAAAATTAAAGAGTGCAGAATTTATGACGGCGTGAAATTGTACGATAAATCAAGAATCATCAAATGCAAAGATTCGGAACTAGAGGTAGTTTTAGAGTGAAAAATTTTGATATAAAAAATATAAAAGTTATTCAAGCCCCGCTTGCAGGAATAAGTGATAATGTTTATCGGGGGCTTATCAGGAAAACCGGTGCAAAATGCTTGCTTACAACGGAGATGTTGTCATCCGAGGCACTTAGAACTTGTAAAGATCCAAAAATCGCAAGATTTTCTGAAGACGAGTATCCTTTATCTTTTCAAATTGTTGGACATAAGCCTGATTTAATGGCGAACGCGGCCCGAACTCTTGAGGGGCGCGCGAGCTCAATAGACATTAATTTTGGTTGCCCCGTGAATAAAATTGTAAAATCAAATGATGGCTCAGGGCTTATGAGAACTCCTGAGCTTGCTCGCGAAATTGTGCGCGAGGTACGAAAGGCAACAACTCTCCCTTTGAGTGCAAAATTTAGACTTGGTTGGTCGAAAGAAAATGAAAATTTTATAGAGTTCGGGAAAATGCTTGAAGAAGAAGGGGTGGATTTTGTAACACTTCATGGCAGAACTCGTCACGACTTATATTCAGGGCATTCCGATTGGGAAAAAATTGGGCAATTGGTGTCTGAGCTTAAAATTCCTGTTTTTGCAAACGGAGATATTAAGACACTTGCCGATGCTATTGAATGCTTTAAAGTAACGGGCGCACACGGAGTAAGCATAGGACGTGGCATTATGGGGGATTTCACCCTTCCTCTTAGGATTGAAAATTATTTAGAAACAGGTGTTATGGAATCCGAACCTGATTTTTCAGAAAAAATAGATATGCTTAAAACCCATTTTAAGCTTGAAATTGAGCGAATGGGCGAGGTGAATGGTGTGAAATTTATGAGAAAATTTTACACATATTATATTCAAGGTGTGAAAAACGCTTCAAAATACAGAGAAGTTTTGGTTAGAATTGATAGTGCCGAAGAGCTTTTGAGGACTTTAGATGAAATATTGGACATATATTATTCTAACCGTGGATAATACTTTATACACAGGAATAGCTCTTAATGTTGAAAAGCGTTTTGAAGAGCATCTTGCAGGGGTTTCTGGTAAGGGTGCAAAATACACCAATGTTCATAAACCATTAAGGGTTGTTTATAAAAAAGAATTTGAATCTAAATCTCTTGCAATGAAAGAAGAATACAGGATTAAGCACCTCTCAAGAAAAGAAAAATTAGAACTTTGCGGACTTCGTGAATTATAGTTTATAAAACTATACATTTTCTGTTATTTTCATTCTTTTTATGTTATTATCCGCACATATAAGTCAGATGAGGATAGAATATGTTAAATTTATTGTTGCACAGAGAAAAGCCTTGTAAATTGCTTGAAAACATTGATTTAAACTATACAATGTCAAGATTAAAGCAAATTTACGGTTCAAGAAACATTGCTGAAGAAAGACAATTTTATATCTCTGAAGTTATTTCAAGATATGGCTATATTCCTCACCCTCATTATGAAGTGCTTGAAAATTTTAATGTACAAGAAATCATATATGCGCTTGAGCAAAAGTTGATATATGAAAAAGTTTACGACGGGGAAAAATTTATAAAATTTAAAAACCCATCTCCTCTTGCAAGGCGCGGAATAAAAAATTCTGAATGGTTTAAGCGCGAAGGTCACGACATTAAACTTATGTCGCTCGCAGCACTAAATGACGGCAATAAAAAAGAAACAGGTAAATTTATTCAATGGGTGGCACAACTTTTGACTTTGCCAAACGGTAGCGTTGAAAACAATATTTTACCTGCAACGATATACTTGATTCCATTTCATCCAAGAGAATTTGGTTGCGCATATCTTCCGATGTCGTCTTCCGTTAGCGAAAATATTAAAGATGAAAAATTGGAAGATGTACTTGGGTTGAATGCTGACGCTCAAGTTAAATTGTTTATTGCACTCGCTCAGCTTGCGGGGCACCCTGTAATTTACGATATTCTTCCTCAAACGGCAAGATTTTCAAAAATTATTTTGTCAAACCCTTCTCTTGCAAGATGGTATGACATTAACCGTTTGACAGACCAAATCAAAGGTTTTACGGATTCACTCGTTCGCGCAATAAATTCCAAAAAAGGTAGAAAACCTTATACAAAAGAAGATGTTTTTGCGGCACGTGATGTTTATTTTCAAATTTTAGAAGGCTCGAAGAAAAGAATATCCAAGCAAAACCAAGAAATCATCAAACTTTTTGAAGATGATTTGAAAGAATACAAGATTTTTGCTTCATACAAAATGACATTTAAAGACGAGCAAGAAGAAATTGTGTCTCGCGTCCGAGAAGTAATCAGAGCTGTTAATGGAATTGAGCCAAAATGCGAAGAAGACGTTAAAAAACAACCTGAAATAATCTCTGCATTAATTAAAGAAGGTTTATGGCCAGCCCCAGGGGGTGCTTGGTGCAGTGCGGGTGTTCCTGTTTTTGATAAAATGAATCCGACAAAAGAATATCCGCTTTTTGTGCATTATGACCACAACTGTAATGACGTGTCCGAGTTTGCAAATCTTGATTGTCAAACCCCGTATTACTTCACTTATTTTGAAACAAAAAGAACAAATTGGTCAACGGTTGATTATTTCTTGAATTATATGAAAAATTTGAGAAATAACTTTAATTTTGACGGTTTTAGAGTTGATCACATTGACCACATTGTAGATGAAATGTCTCAAGATTCCGAAGGTAATCCAATAAGTTATCGTGCACCAAGAAATGTGCTCAGAAGATTAAATTCCAAAATGAAAGCAGATGTTCCATATTTTGCAACGCTTGCTGAATATATGCTTTGGGATAATTATTACAAGGAATATCACAAAGACATGAAATTCGATTTACTTTGGGGGAACGATATCGTTTCTCAAGGCTCAAAAACACCGAAACAAATTATTGAAGATAACAATTATTTGGCTGAATATAATAAGAAAAATCCTTCTTCAATGAAGCTTTCCGTAATAAAAACATACAACAATCAAGACGGTGAATTTGAGGCAATTAATCAATACCCAGGGCAATTAGGAGAAGAAGGCGCGCTCTTTAAATGGTTTAAATATAAATTTTTACCAGCAGGCGAGTACGCAAATCGTCCTTGCATGTTTGTAGACGGTGATGAAAGCTTTACTGCTCGCGGAATTGAATCAGTTATTGGTGCTGAAATTTCAATGAAAAGAAATAAAAATTGGAGCTTCTTTGAAAGATTTGATGCAATTGATAGATTTACTGCAAATTCTAAGCTTTTGACAACAGGCGTGGCAAGCCTTATTGAACAAAAAGAAGACGGTTTTGTTGCTTGGAAAATTTCATCAGATAAAGTTGATTATGAATATTTAATCGTTGCTAATTATCTTGCGCCAACTGAGCTAAAAGATGTTGAAGATGACGGTTGCACTTGCAAAAGAATTGTTAAAGGCACTCCGACATTTAATAACACGGTTAAACTTGAAGGCTCAAAAATTGTTTCGTATTTTGATTTTGTTCATGATGATATGCTCAAAATGTCGCTTCAAGAAAATAAAATTGAAAATGCAATCGAAGGCGAAATTAACTTTGAAGTTATTCAACCTTCTGAATTTAAAATATATAAAATAGTTAAATAAAATTGTCATTTAGCTACTATTTTTGTATAATATTCCTATGGGGACAGCGCATTTACTGACATTTTTATTGGTTCTATTTGTTATTTTGGTTGCAAGAATTTATTTCCTGTTTATTGTGAGCGGTTTTGACGAGCGCAAAAAAGAACAAGAAGATACGGAAGAAGCAATTATTGCAAGTGCCGTAAAATTGTTTAAAGCAGGTAAACATGATGCTGTTCAAAAATATTTAAAAAGACATATTCCAAGATATTATAAAAGTGTTCCGCTTCGTTCTATCTTGGTTAATTCCTATTTTAAAAATGAAAAATACAATATGGCAATTGCTCATCTTGCCGCAATTTTGGAGATTGATCCCTATAATTACAGTGCCAAAGGTATGCTTGCTGACTGCTATAAACTTAACGGGCAGGTAAGAAAAGCAATTGAAACTTATGAAGAAATTTTAGAAGAAGAACCGAATGAACTTCAGGCGGTTCTTAGTCTTGCAGAATTATTCAGGTTGCTTAAAAATAAGCCGAATAGTTTAAAATATTTAAAAATGGTGCTTGATAATCCCAAAAGTACAAATGAAGATATTGAGAATGCTCTTGTCTATCTTGCAAGAATTAATACAGAACTTGCAGATTTCGAAGAAGCAATTAAATATTTAGATAGACTTCAAGAGCTATACCCTGAAGATTTTTCAATTATGACGCAACGTGTAAATGCGTTTGCTAAAACAAAAAATTGGGCTAAATGCCTTGAAATATATGAAAGAATTCTTATCAAAAATCCAAACGATCTAGACACTTATGAAAAAATTGGGCAGATGAAATTTAATTTGCAAAATTGGGATGAGGCACTTGAATTTTATCAAAAATTATTGGAAACAGATGAAATCGGAAGCAAAAACTATATTCTCCATAAAAACAGAATTGCTGAAATATATATAAATAACGGCAAAAATGAACAAGCAATTGAGCTTCTGACAGAGCTTATCAAAGAATACCCAGCAGAAGATATGTTGGCATTCACGCTTGCGCAAGCATATTTAGGTGATGGCGATTATGAAAGAGCGGTTGCCCTCTATACAAACTTAATGGAAGATTTGCCTCAAGATCAATTATTTATTGTTAGAAAACACATTTCAAACCTCGTGGGCAACTGGGCAGAAGATTTATTTGCAAAAGGAAGTTACAACCTTGCTTTTGATAAATTTTTCCTTGCTCTTAAATACGATGAGGACAACCCTGATATTTATTATAAGCTCGGTGCGTGCAATTATTACGTTAAAAGCTTTGCTGATGCCGTTAGTCATTTCAAAAGAGCGATTGCACTCAATCCTGAAGATGCTCGTTCTTACTTAGCACTTGGATATGTGCTTGACGAACTTGGCGACCTTAAAAACGCGGACGCCGCCTTCTCTGATGTTTTGCGCATTGACCCACTAAATGTTAAAGCAAAAACCGCGCATGCTATAACTCTTGCAAAACAATACAATCTTGAAACCTCAATTGAGGCTTTCCAAGATGTTTTACTTCAAATACCTGCTGATCCCGATATCAACTATAACACGGCTCTTGCCTACGAAATGTATGGTGATATAGAAAACGCGATTAAATATTATAAAAAAGCATTAAAATTAAACGTTAACCATATTGAGGCTCGTCATAATGTTTCTTTAATTTTGGGCTACGATATAATAGAGCGAGGTGAATCTTTAGATGACCCTGATGAAATTGCAATTCAGCAAACCGAAGAAGAAATTCCTGAGATAATTGACATGCAAACTATTTAAGAAACAGCGGTTTAAAACTGTATTGATTTTGTCTGAACATTCTTTGACAGGCGAATAACCCTATAAAATTTTCGGCACTTTTTTTATTTTCGCCAAACTTAATCCAGTCGTAATCGGTTCTTAAATTTTCAAGCAATTTGATTTTGAAATCAATTTCGTGCAGTTTTTCTCTTTTTGTTTTATTTTTATTCATAGTATAATATTAATAACGGAATTACAGAAATCAACGAGGTGAACATGGGTAAAGTTACAAAAGATATGGGAATTTTGGATATTGTGCAAAATTATCCTGAAAGTCTTGAAGTATTCCAAAAATATGGCATGGGCTGTATTGGTTGTGCTGCTGCAAGATTTGAAAACTTGGAAGCAGGCGCAAAAGTTCACGGGATTGACCCTGATGCAATGGTTGCGGATATTAACTCGCTTATTGAAGAAAATACTGCTGAATAATTGCCTTAACGGGTAAAATTTTTTATACTTTTTGCTAATTAAACAAACTTTGTTTTGTATTAATCTTTTTGTATGCGTAAAAATATAAAAAATTTTGTTGAAACCGAGAATCAAACAAGTTGTAACTCAACCGGTTATTGTGCGCTTAACCCGACAATTGAGATAATTGAAGAATTATTTTTAAATGAAATAAGGCAAATTTCTTATTACATTACAAAATTTTCAAATTCCGAAATTTATGATGATGCGATTTTGTCGCAACTTATTACTTCTCTTGCAGAGGATGTTTTTGCAACACAGCCTCATGAAAGCGATGTGCTTGATAAATTACGGGGACTTGTAAGTCTTAGAAATTCTGTAAAAAAGCAATATGAAGACTTTTGCAAGAATTCCATGCAAGGTTGCGAAACAGTAAATTTTATATTTGAACCAGATTTAACTTGGAGTTATGTTTCTTGTATTGAAAATGCGGCTAAGTATATTTACGTGCGGAATAAAACTTTTACTCTTCAGCAGTTAAGATATTTTGAGCTCATCACTTTGCTTTCAAAAGTTGCTTCGCAGACAATCTTTAAAATTAAAGCATATGAACCGGAATTTTCTTCCTATGATTTTAAGTTATTAAAATTCTTTTCCGCTACGGCTCTTTTTTATGAAACGCCTGCAAAAATTAAGAAGAAAATTATGCAGTTTGCGCAAGATATTTATGAAATAAGAAAATATTATCTGAATTTACTTACAAAGTATTATGGCAAAAGAATTAGTGCAAATATCAGAACGTCGCTTCTTGCCGGAAAATCTCTTCTTGTTGCGGGTTCAAACCTTAAAGAATTGGAAGATATTCTAAATGCTTGTGCTGATACAGATATTAATGTTTATACAAACGGTGAGCTCTATATTGCGCATACTTATGAAAAATTTGCAAAGTATAAAAACCTTAAGGGTCATATTTCTTCGGGTTTAACAAATTATGATTTTTCAAATTTTGAAGGCGTTGTTTTTGTTACAAAGTTTATGTCACATAAAATTGATCAGCTTTACCAAGGTATAATATTTACTTCTTCCGATATTATCTCAAAAGGCATGTTGAAAGTTAAAGACAATAATTTTTCTGATATTTTTGAAGCCATTGCAAAACATAATGAAGCAAAAGCTAAAACTCCGCAGACTTTCGAATCAATCGAACTTGCGCAAAATAATGTTGATGAACTTTTTTCAGAGTCTAAAAATCAGGTTGCCGTTTTTATTGGTAAAACTAAAAGCTCGGATTTAGTTGATGAAATTGACAATAAAAAAATAATTAACATTGAATATCAATCAGATTCTGATTTGTTTTATAAGGTTGTTGAGAAATCTCGTGAAACTAAGATTCCGCTTGTTCTTTTCTCTTCAAGATGCTCACCGAGAGTAATTGCCGATATTGTAAGTATTTTGAATGAAAAAACAGTTCAAGAAGTTTATATGGTTAAATGCCAAACTTCAAGCGTTAACCCTCATGTGGTTGAGTGTTTACGTGATGAGTTTGGTGTAAAAATTATAGAGTAATTATTTTACAAAATGGTTTAGATAGTTGCATATAATTTTTGGCACAACCGCCGAATGAATTGCACTAAGGTCAAGAATAAATTCATTTATCCCGTTCGCTTCGTAAAATTCAATTTTGTCCCAATCTTGCACAATTCCGTCTTCAAACATGTGCATTTTACAAAAGCCATCCACCATAAACGGAAATTTTTTCTCCAGACTTGGGTCATTAAGCGCAAAGTGACCCTTATGGCAAGGCGCTGAGCATACAAGCCTTGAAATAACTGCGCTATCGCAATTTAGTGGGCACAGCCCTTGGCTTTCAACCCTTTTTGCACCTGCGATAAATATTTTTCTGACAGGTATAATTTTCTTTACTTTTTTAAGACATTTTAGAATATTTTCTTCATCGTTGAGTGTGCTAAAATCTATTGCGGTTATTTGGTTTAGATTATTCAGACATTTTATTGCCATAGAATTTAATAAATTAATTCCTCCTCCAATTTCAATCGGAATTTCCGTAAGGGAATCGTCATTTATAAAGTTCCACCAAAAGCCGATATTATTTATCACCACCCTGTTTGGACGAGGATTTTCAAGAGCTAATTGTTTAATTAATTCAAATACTCTGTCAAAATCTCGTTCAATCAAAATTCGTGGAGTCGAAAGATTGAGTGCAATTCCGTGTTTTTTGCAGAATTTTTTAACTGTTTTTATGATTTCATAAAAACTTTTTGAGTATAAGTCAACCGTGCTTGCAACTTCTCCGTATTCAATGGATGAAATTGGGCAAAAACCAAGTTTTTTGATTAACTTATCTATTTCTTTCAACTGTACAAGACTTGCAAGTCTTAAATTTAATTTCGGTAACTTAATTTTTGAAAAATCAACGTTCTCGGAGAGTTTAATTTCTTCAATTTTCCAATCATATTTTTGAATATTATTTGCGAATTTAAAATCTTCACCTTCGGCTGAATAAACTTCGCCTGAAAAGTGGTTGGTTTTATAAAAGCATTTTCTGATGTGTTTAAACGGCAATTTTTGTTCTTTGAAAAGTTTCGGCTTGGTTAGAATTTTTTCAACCAATTTGATGCCTTCCAAAATATCGTCAGAAGTTTCAAAACGTCCTTTGATTACAACACTTTGAATTGCCTTTGAGTTAACAAGGTCATCTGCAAACCATGGCAGGTTATCTGAATCTACAGAAAGTGGTAATTTTGAATATTTTTTAATTTTTTCTATGTTCTTTAAGTAAATTTCTTCTGTTATGATGAGCCTTGTAATTTTATGGAACATTTCCATAAAATCAATTCCTGCAAGATTATGGATATCAAAATAGCTGTCAATTACAACATCGAAGGGCAAATCCATTGATTTTATAATTTCTAAAACGCTGTATGAATTTACAAATATGCCGTCAATATCCGTTTTTGTAAGGTAAGTTATAAATTTTTTGACATTGGCTAAATCTTCTTCAAGTAATGAATGCTTGAAATTAATATATAATTTAGAAGAATTTTCGTGCGCAATTTTAATGTATTCTTTAATTAATTCAAAATTATCAGCAAGCCTATGGTAATATACAAAAAATTCCCTGCACTTGACTTTTTTTGTGAATTCTTTGATATTATCAGGCGTCTTAATTGGCGCAATAACCGTAATTTCTTTCATTTAACCTCAATCAAAAAGATTATTAAGTCTGTCTTGAATTTCCGTCGGGTCAATTTCATCTGTAATCATATTTATATTTAGTGCGTCTTGATAGTATTTTGCAGCTTCAATTTTTTCACCCTTGATTGAAAGCGTTCTACCAAGGTTGTAATACGCTAATGCGTAGTTTGGATTTAGCTCGATTGCTTTTTCGAAACATTCTTTCGCTCTATCAATGTGCGCTAAATCGTCTAAATATATAACACCTAAGTTATTGTATGTGATTTCGTATTCAGGGTCATATTTAATTGAAAGTTCGTATTCTTTAATCGCTTCTGTAATATTTTCCATGCCCCAGTATAAATATCCAAGGTTGCAGTGGATTTTTGCATTTTCGGGTTCAAGCTCCAGTGCCCTTCTGTATACAACAAGCGAATTGTCGTAATCTTCTAAATCATAAAATGCGCTTCCAAGACACATATAAACATCAATGTCTTTTGGCCTTAAAATTGATGCCACTTGGAATGAAGAAACTGCAGCTTCAATATTTTTTGTTATTGTTTGCTGCGTGTAACCAAGTGTTTGTGCCACATCGCATGCTTGTGGGTGGTTGTTCAAAACAAGCGCTGTTTGGTAGTGTGAAATTGCAGATTCTGCATCTTGTTTCATAAAGTATAAATTTGCGATTTGTGTGTGTAAAACAGCATTGTTTGGGTGCATTGCAATGAATTTCAGATATGTGTTAATTGCGCTGTCATAATCTTGCATTTCTTCGTATGCTTGCGCAAGCCCGGCGTATGCACTTGTGCATAGCGGGTCGATAAGCTTTGCCATGCCGTACTCAATAATTGCTTCTTCTTGCTGTCCGATACTTCTGTATACACTTCCCATTAAGCAATAAAGTGCTGTGAAGCCTGGCATTTTTTCAATTGCTTGTTTATATATTTCAATTGCTTTATCTATTTCTTTTAATTGGAAGTACACGCCTGCCTTGAAAAGCTCAGGGAATATTGAAATATATGAGATTTTTTTGCGCACGTCTTTTCTTGCTTCAGGGTCAAAGGGCAAAGTCAGATATGACAAAAATGCTTCAGCAAGGCTTTGCATTTTTGTTTTTCTGTCCACAAAGTAAATTACTTTTAGAAGCCTGTGGCGCAGCCAGTGTATTCTTGATGTGTTGAATACTGCATATTTGAGTGCATTTTCTGTTTCTTTAAGTGCGTCTGCGTAACGGTCTTTTTTCTTGTAGCAATTTGCAAGCATGTAATAACTTTGCGCTTTGTTTGCACCGTTATTAATCGCCAAGTTGAAATAATTCATTGCTTTATCTAGCTCGCCCTTGTAGTAAAGCGCAAAGCCGATTTTATAATATATTTCGCCGTTATCTCCAAGAGATTCTGACGCTATTTGATATTGGGTTATGGCTTCATCTACATATTGTTTTACTTGTTTTATATCCAAGTGCCATTCCATATATAAATCGCCAAGGCGAATTCTCATATTTGTGTTTTCGGGATGTTCAAGTACAAATTTTTCGCATTCCTCTATTGCTTTTTGTACATTAGAACTCCTCATAAATTTTTTTATATTTTTTTCAGCTTTTTTTTCTGCTATATCTTGCATTTAGCTAATACTTCCTATACAAAATTTGCTTATTCTGTTTAATATCATATCATTATTTTTGAAAAATTGTGCAACGTAAATCCCATTATCATCTGTTTTTCTGATATTTCCGTTTATTTTCATGCCCTCGAGTTCGCAATTTATAAATTCCAGCGTTATATCGGTATTGAGGGGTATTTTGTTTTGGTGGTTTATTTTAAATTTTATTCCGCCAATGCTTAGATTTATTGCTTGTCCTTCTGATGCAAAATTTTCTCCTTCAACTCTTATTTGAAAATCACAAGTAACTCTCACAAATTCTCTTTTTTGTTCTTCAGGAATTGTCGGAGCATTTTCTATTGATATATATTTATCTGTTTTTTCAATTAACATGGAAAGCATTTTTTTAATGCCTGAACGTGTGTGGACAAGAGTTTTGAGTTCGTCCCCGACCCTTAAATTTTTATACTTCACAACATCTTCTTTTAAAATATGAACAATAATTCTATCGTATTCAACTTCTCCGATAACACCTTCGAGCTCTCCCCAAGGTGTTAAAAAAACGATAACTTGCCCTTTTTTCGCTTCTATCATTCTATTATTCTAAGGTATTATTTAATATATTGCAAACAATATATTTTATCTTTTTTCTTCCAATTGTAACAAAATGTTAAAATTAATTCATTTTTTCTAAAGTTCTAAATTAACTATTCCGATACATATCATGTACAGGTCGAATATTTATTACAAATCGCATAACAAGGAGACAGCGAAGAATTGTAAAGAAATGTAACAATATATACTTTATATGAATTTTGTATATATATTTTGTTTTTATTTGTGTATAAAGAACTTAGAATAAAGGAAAAAGATTATGGGATTTTCAGCAGATCAAACAATGGTATTAATTAGTAAGTCCACAATGAATGGACTTGAATCCAGAAGAGCGGACATCAACAATGAAAAATTGGCTGTTATGCGCGAGCTCGAAACAGCTTCAATGAAATATTCTGAAGCGACAACAAATACTTGTTTTATGTCTAAAAATGAGCAAACCGGTGAATACGAAGACATTAAACCTGTGGTTAACTCAAGCTACACAAAAATCGCAGATGTTACGGGTGACCAAAATTATTTGCAAGGTTATACATTTAACACCAAAGATAAAAATGGTAACAGTACTTTAACGCAAGATCAAATCAAAAGCTTGGCAAAAAACAATGGTGCAGCTTCATTTACAAATTATTATAAAAATGGTCAAATTGAAGTTAAAGATAAAAATGGCAAACAAGTTTCACTAGAGCAGATACCGGGTATTGTCGAAGGTTACTACACTGCAGATGACGCAGCTGCAGAGGCCGAATATAATGCACTAAAATCAAAACTTGAAGCAAAAGAAACAAAACTTGATATGAGTCTTGAACAAGTTGAAACACAATATCAAGCCGTTAAAACTCAATACGAGTCAGCAAGACAACTTGTCAACCAAAGAGCTCAAGGCGACTTCAAATTCTTCCAAGGCTAACAAAGGAAAGGCAAATAATATCAAACCCTCTTCAGATGAAGAGGGTTTTTTAATCTGAAGAAATACAAAAATAAAATAAACCCTCTTTTTTAAAAGAGGGTTTTTCACTTAAAAATAAAGGGAAAATGAGAAAGGATTGATTGAAAGGTTTAAAATTATTTTGTAACTCCTGAGATCAAACCTAAAAGAAGGTTTGCGTTCATCGATTGAGTTTGTTGCATTAGAGCCGTCACCATAGATGCCATAATTTCGCTTTTTACAAGCTCTGACATTTCATATGCAATATCGGTATCAATAATATTACTTCTTGCCTCAACAATGTTTGCGTAAGTTACTTCTTGAGATTCAATAACGCTATCAAGGGAAGTTGAAACATTAGCTGCATGCATTGTTTTCATGTTCAAGTCGTCTGTCAGTTGGTCAAAAGTTTCGATTGTTTCGTCGATATTTGCGTCTTCGCTTGTGAAGTCAACTTCATAGCTATCAATGTCAAAATCATGCAAATCTTCTGCTTCAAGAGATGTATCTAAACTTAATTTAGAGTATTCATCTGTTGTATAGCCCACTTGGAAAGTGTAGCCTTCTTTTGTGTAAACTGCGCTATCGCTGTATTTTGTGGAGTTTTTAACACTCCTTATTTGATCCATTATACTTTTTGCTTTTGTTTCAAGGGCAACCTTTTCATCGTCTGTTGCCGTGCTTGCTTGAAGTGCGAGTGTTTTAATTTCAAGTGCAGCATCCGACATACTTTGGAAGCCGCTTTCTGCGATTTTTGTTATGCTTTGAGCTGTAACTGCGTTTTGGTTTGCAACTTCATAGCCTTTAATTTGCTTTGTGAGTCCGCTTGCAATCATGTAGCCTGCAGGGTCATCGCTTGCAGAATTAATTCTGTAGCCTGAAGATAGCCTTGCTGCTGATTTATTTGTCATATCAGTTGCTTTTTTGAGGGCATTCATCAAGCTCAAAGTTTGACTTTGATTAGAAATAGAAATCATACCGCACAATCCTTGTAGTTAGACAAGTCGTTTTACGGCATAATAGTATATATACTTTATAGCAAAGTGATATACTTTTTACAATTTGTTACAATTATGTGCTTGAAATCCACATTTTTTTGTAAACAATTGTTAACAAAAGGCAATTTTTAAAGAGAAAAAGTTTTTATTAATGTAAGGATAAGGGATATAAATTTAATAAGGGGAGTCGTTATGGCAGTTGGAGCAAGAGACGAATTAGATATTGCGCTTGTAAAAAAATATGCGTCTATGAAAGTAGATAACCCGATTCAGGTTTCAATGGTTGATGCGAGCAAAATGTATGAAGCTATGAATGATTATGCAAGCACACAAAAAGCTATGATACTTATGAAAAACAAGCTTTATTCAACTTGTACAAAAGCAACGGCAATGGCAATTCAATATAACAAAACCAAGCCTCTAACACCTCGAGCGCAAATGTGCTAAAATAATTCAATGATTGAATTTATTTTAGCTTCAAAAAGTCCGAGAAGATGTGAAATTTTAAAACAACATGGTTTTTCTTTTAGAGTTGCAGAGTCTAGTGCAAAAGAAAAACATCTTGAAGGCAAATTAACAGAAAAGGAGATTATAGAAAATATTAAATATAATTCAGCAATAAAAGCTTACAACGTGTGGTGTGACAATAAAAGCGAAGTTATTGTAAGTGCTGATACAACAGTAGTTAAAAATAATGTGTGTCTTAATAAGCCTCATAGTGTTAATGAGGCTTTTTTATATCTAAAATCATTATCCGGTACATCCCATGAAGTTTATACGGCAATCAGCATAAAAGCTGATAATTATGAAAAAACCGAGATATTTAAAACAATGGTTTATTTTAGAGAATTATCGGATAGTGAGATTTTTGAATATATTGATAAATTTAACCCTTTAGACAAGGCGGGTGCATACGGAATTCAAGATTTTGTTTCTAAGCAGAATATAAATAACCCGCCATACGAGTCTTTTGTTTCAAAAATCGAAGGCAGTTACTATAATGTTATGGGTATATGCCCTTTTGGATTAGAAAAAATGCTCGATGATTACAGTGTTTCGGCTTTAGGTACTTTTAATCTGTAATATTTTAAATTATCAAATAATTTAGCTTCTTGCCCTAAATGTTGAGGATTTTGGATGGTTAATTTGTCGTATGTGTTTCTGTATCTGTTTGTGCCAAGCATCATATAAATATCAACTGCTGCACGTTGTCTTATGCTGTCGTAAGATAAGGCACACTTGATATCTTCAGGACCAGCAAGCACGTAAAATCTGTTTTCTGTAACTAATTTTTCTTTATAGTTATCTTTTAGAGGTGAAATTGTCCCTCTGTAACCAAAGGCAAGATATCTGTTTATTCTAATGTTTTCATCGATATTGAATGAAAGTCGACCGTATCTGTAATCGTCAAAATTCATAGGGCTTTCGCCATGAATTCCGCCTATCATCATATTGATTCTTGAACCCCATCTGTTCACTCTTGAGTTAATATACGGACCTATTTTGGCAAATGCATTAACATCTCCTGTGCCATATATTGTTGCAGAAACTTCTCCTCTTCCTCCGATATCAAGCCATACTTCTTGTTCCTTATCTCCGAAGCTTAAGAAATTTCTCATTAATTGGGCTTGGTATCTGTATCGCATCGTGCTAAATGCTTCTTTTTGCCTGTCACTATCTTCGTGAAAATCTGCAACAAGACCGGCACTTATTCTTTGTTCAAAAGTTGATTTTAAATCTTTTACTTTCCACCTTCTTTGGTGTGAAATTTGCGCCATATAACCAGCCCTATT
>JAFVOZ010000071.1 GCA_017505585.1 bacterium | reverse complement strand
GATTTTAACAAGCGAGTCTATGGTGTGTGAGCACATGCACGGCGAACGAGGAGTTTGACGGGCTTGTGCGAAACCATACCCGAAAGAAGCTCGAGTTTAGTACTGTGTACTTAACGAGAGCGAGCGAGTCTATGGTGTGCGAAGCGAAAGCGGGAAAGCGAGGAGCTTTGCCGCAGAGCTGAAGCCGTACCCTATAGGCAAAAGCAAGAAAACAAATAAATACCTCCTACACCAAACGATGTAATTTCTTCAAAACTCTAAATATATTTTTTTCTTTTCCGTAGTCACAAGTATATATGTGAAGGGATTATTTTAACTTTGTATAAACAGGAGAGAAAAAACACAACCACAAAAGGGGAGATTAAGGGCAAAAAATCCTTTAACCTTGCAACTGAAGCGCACCAAAGATACATTTTGCGCACAAATATTGAAGATTTAAACGAAGCGGTAAATCAATATATCGAAACAATTAAAACGAACCCCGAAATTCCTGAAACATATTATCGTTTGGCAACTTTGATGTATGAAAACAGACAAATTACACTCGAAGGAGCAATCGAACAATGTACTCGCGCAGTTGGGCTTGCGCCAAATAACGCAGACGCACATGTTTATCTTGGCTATTTCTTAGCACTTAATGGTGAACTTGATAAAGCAGACGAGCATTTTAAAAAAGCAATTAAATTAAACCCGATTTCTTCAGCAAGAGTCCGCCTTATTATGGGTATGACCGATTTTAAAGAAAGAAAAGGCGCAAAAAACTTTATAAAAGCCTGCTATATGACACTTTCAGGACTTCTTTTATTTTTAGTTAATAAAAATAGTATGAGAATGTTTGCAAAAAACTTTAGAGATAATGTTAATTTTGCAAAATATCAAACTTTAGGCAGCATTTACGAAAAAATGCACAAAGTTGAAGATGCTTATAAACTTTATTACAGAGCACTTGACGAAGGCAAAAATCAACCGATGTTATATGAAAAAATGGCTCGCCTTGCAACAATTAAAGAAAAATATGACATCGCGCTTCATTGCTATCAAAACGCAGTAAAATTAAGTGGAAACAGCCCTGATGCCGTTGTTAATATGATTGAATTTCTTGAAGAAAAATACCCTGAAAGAACAGACGACCTTATTGATTCATATAATCTTTTAGCAAATAAAAATCCAACTTTTTCAAGATGTTATTATGAACTTGGTCATCTATATTTAAGAAAAAACGAGCTTTTAAATGCTTTGAATGCATTTAAATATGCAATAGATTTTGAACCTGAAAACCCATTTTATATCAACTCTTTAGCTTTCACTTTTGTTCAGTTAGAACAATATGATGATGCAATTAAACTTTATAAAAAAGCAATCAGCTTAAACCCTGATAACGAATGGACAGCAATTGTAATCCAAGCTCTTGCAACACTTTATCACCAAGTTAAAGGCGAATCTCGAGTTGCAATTTCCTTGCTTGGAGATTCACTTTTATTAACCGAGAAAAAAGCACAAATTTATCAAACAATAGCTGATATTTACTATGATTTAGATGATATTGATAACGCTCTTACATACTATAAAACCGCATTAAAATATAACACGGAAGATTCGAGAGCATATTCTCGCCTTGCAATGGTTTATTGGGAAAAAGATTTGATTGAAGAAGCAATAACCAATTATGTTAAAGCGATTGATTTGGACCCTGATTATGAAATAGGATATAACAATTTAGGCGTTATTTTCCTTGACGGGCTTGGCGATATAAACCGTGCCAAAAGTTATTTTGAAACCGCAATTGACATTAAAGATGACTATGTTCTTGCGCACTTTAACCTTGGAAGAACTTACGAAGCACTTGATGAAAAAGTGCAAGCAGCAAATGAATACCAAAAAGCGTTAGATAAAAATTTGATTAATTTTGAAATTGATGAAAATATAATCACAGAAAGACTTTACAAGCTTTTTGAAGCATAAACCTGTTTGCTTTTAAGAAATTTATTCTCAATTTTTTTTGTGTTAAAATTCTTTTGTATATACTTAATTTCCGAGGAAAAATATGACAAAAGAACTTGCAACAGTTTATAATGCACGAGAAGTTGAAGAAAGAATCTATAAATTCTGGGAAGACGGCGAATTTTTCAAAGCTGACAACAAAAGTAAAAAACCGCCATATTCAATTGTAATCCCACCGCCAAACGTAACGGGCGTTCTTCATATGGGACACGCATTAGACGGAACTTTGCAAGATATTTTAGTTAGATATCACAGAATGGCAGGCTATGAAGCACTTTGGCTTCCCGGAACCGACCACGCAGGACTTGCAACTCAAAACGTAGTTGAAAGAGAACTTGCAAAAGAAGGCTTAACCCGCCATGATTTAGGCCGTGAAAAATTTGTTGAAAAAACATGGGAATGGGCAAATGAACACAAATCTGCAATTCTTAACCAATTCAAAAAATTAGGTGCTTCTTTTGATCGCTCAAGAGAAAGATTTACTTTCGACCAAGGTTGCTCTGAAGCTGTTAAAGAAGTTTTCGTAACTCTTTATAATAAAGGTTTAATTTACAAAGGTGCATACATCGTTAACTGGTGTCCTCGTTGCGGAAGCGCAATTTCAGACATTGAAACAGAATATGAACAAGAAGCAGGACATCTTTGGGAAATTTCATACCCATTAAAAGATGAAGCAGGCGCAATCGTGGTTGCAACAACTCGTCCTGAAACAATATTTGGCGATGTGGCAATCGCTGTTCACCCATCAGATTATAAATATAAAGACCTTGTTGGCAAAAAATGTGTTATGCCGCTTACAGGGCGCGAAATTCCAATTATTGCGGATGAATATGTTGATAAATCTTTTGGAACAGGTGCTGTAAAAATTACTCCTGCGCACGACCCTAACGACTTTGAAGTGGGCAAAAGACACAATTTAAAACCAATTTGGGTAATTGACGACAAAGGTTGCATGAAAGCGTGCTCGGAAGTTCCTCAAAATTTACACGGGCTTGAAAGATATGAAGCAAGAAAAGAAACGGTTAGAATGCTTGAAAAACAACAAGTTCTTGTAAAAATTTCCGCTCACGACCACGCAGTTGGCAAATGTCAAAGATGCAACACAACAATTGAACCGCTTTTATCAGAACAATGGTTCGTTAAAATGGAACCGCTTGCAAAAGAAGCAATTGCCGCTGTTAAAGACGGTAGAATTAAATTTGTTCCAAAAAGATGGGAAAAGAACTATTTAATGTGGATGGAAAACATTCGTGATTGGTGCATTTCTCGCCAAATTTGGTGGGGTCATCAAATTCCTGCGTACTACCACAAGCAAACAGGTGAAATGGTGGTAGCAAAAGAAAACCCAGACCCTGCAAACTATACACAAGACAGCGACTGTCTTGACACTTGGTTTTCAAGCGGTTTATGGCCATTTTCTACCATGGGCTTCCCAAACTCTGAAACTGAAGATTTCAAAAAATTCTACCCAACAACCACTCTTGTAACAGGTTTTGATATTATTTTCTTCTGGGTTGCAAGAATGATTACAATGGGCTTAGAATTTACAGGTAAAGCACCGTTTTCAACTGTTTACATCCACGGTTTAATTCGTGATGAAAAAGGTCAAAAAATGTCTAAATCTAAAGGCAACACAATTGACCCTGTTGAAATTATTGAAAAATACGGCACAGACGCGCTTCGCTATACCCTAACAAGCCTTTCAACATATGGCGGACAAGATATTAAACTTTCAGATGAAAGATTTGAATATGGTAGAAATTTTGCAAACAAAGTTTGGAATGCTTCAAGATTTGTTCTTATGAACATTGAAAACCCTGAAGATAATGAACTTAAAGATTTTAATCTTGCCGATAAATGGATTTTAACAAGATTAAACAATGTTGCTCGCGAAATTGAAGAAAACTTCAAAAACTTCAGAATTGGTGAAGTTGCACACATTCTTTACGATTTCTTCTGGAATGATTATTGCGACTGGTATATTGAACTTTCAAAAATCCAAAAAAATGAAGCGGTGCTTACATACGTGCTTGATATGACACTTCGTATGCTTCACCCAATTATGCCACACATCACGGAAGAAATTTGGCAATTAATGAACATTAAAAAAGAGAAAAAAGCAATTATAGTTTCTGATTATCCAAAATATAAAGAAGAATTTGAATTTACAAAAGAAGAAGCTCAAATGAATTCAGTGATTGAAGCAATCAGAGCGCTTAGAAACTTAAGAGCAAGTTTTTCAATTCCTGCAACAACTCTAATTAATGTAAACATTATTGGCGAAAAAGCTCTTTGGGAAGATTCTGTCCAATACTTAAAAAGACTTGCAAAAGTTGAAAATATAGAATTTATCAAAGACGAAAATCTTGAAGATAAACAAAATGCTTCAGTTGTTGTTGGCGAAACAAAATTCATCGTTCCACTCAAAGGAATTATCAATATTGAAGAAGAAATGAACCGTCAACAAAAGAAATTCGATAAACTTGAAGGAGAAAGAAAATCTCTTGCGGGAAGAATGTCTAACCCAAGGTTTGTTGAAAGTGCCCCTGAAGCCCTTGTTGCAACAACGAAAGCTCGTATTGAAGAAATTGAAACAATTCAAGCAGGCATTAAAGAACTTATGGAAAAATTAAGGTAATTTATGGATTATCTTGAAAGAGCAAGAAAATTCAGAACCAAAAAAAGGCTTGGTCAAAATTTCTTGATTGATGAATGCACAATAGAAGAAATTACAAAGCATATTAAGCCTGATGATTGTGTGCTTGAAATTGGTCCGGGCGTTGGCTTTGTAACAGAAGAAATCGTCAAAACCGCTAAATATCTAAGAGCGGTTGAGCTTGATGAAGAAGCAATCCAAGTGCTTAGCCTTAATTTAAAAATGGCATCCGTTGGAAGCGGAGAAAAATGCAATTTTGAAATTATCCATAATGATATTTTAAAAACCAATTTGCCCGACCTGCAAAATGAAAACAAAGAAAAATTCAAAATTGTAGCAAATATCCCATACTACATCACAAGCCCAATTTTAGCCCACCTACTCGGCGAAATTGATGAAGAAGAAAATAAAAATAGAAATACAATCGATGAAATTTATTTAATGGTACAATACGAAGTTGCAAAAAGACTTGTTGCAGATGAAAATTCACCAAATAAAGAATATGGAATGTTATCAATTCTTGCGCAAATGTGGGCAGATGTTGAAGTTATAAAATTTGTGAGCTCAAAATGTTTTTGGCCTCGCCCTAAAGTGGATTCAGCAATTGTTCGTCTAAAGATTAGAAAAACACCAAAAGCACCGTTGAACCCATATTTTAAAAGAGTAGTTAAAGCGGCATTTAGCCAAAGAAGAAAAACTTTAAAAAATTGCCTTCAAGGCGCAGGTTTTAAAAACATTGAAAATGCTTTGAATAAACTTGAAATACCAACTGCAATCAGAGGCGAAAAGCTCTCAATTAACGACTTTGCAAACCTTTCAAAGGAACTTTATGAAAATAAAGATTAAAGCACCTGCAAAATTAAATTTAAATTTAAAAGTTGGGAAAAAACGCCCTGATGGCTTTCACCCAATTGAAAGCATTATGCAATCAATAAATTTGTGCGATTATATAACCTTAACTCTTAACAAAAGTGAAAAAATCACGCTTTCTGGCAATTCTGATATTATTTCATATGACGAAAAAAACCTTGTATGGCGAGCAATAGAAGCGTATTTTGAAGAACTTGGCGAGATGATGTTTGGAATTGACGCCTACATTGAAAAAAATATTCCAACAGAAGCAGGGCTTGCAGGGGGCTCAACTGATGCTGCCGCAACTGTTTTAGGGCTTAATGTGCTTTTAAACGAGCCTTTTTCAAAAGAAGAGTTGCACAAAATTTGCGCAACTCTAGGTTCAGACATAAACTTTTGCCTTGAAGGCGGCACAAAAAAATGTTTAGGGAGGGGTGAAATTTTAGAAAACGCCGAATATACTCCAAAAACATACACTCTGGTTAAGCCTAAAAATTTTGGGGTTAGCACAAAAGAAGCGTATGCTTTGTTTGATGAACTCACAGAACCTTCAAATTTAGATAATGACCTTGAATTTGCAATAATTAAAAAATACAAAAATCTTGAAGAATTGCATAATTTAGGTTTTAAAATGACAGGCTCTGGCTCAGTTTTCTTTAAAGAAGGCAACTTGCCAAAAGATTTTGACAGAGAAAACTATGAAATATATGAAAACATCGAAACTTTAAATCACGGTGTAGTTGTTGAAAATCTTGAAATTTAAAGGTTTAAATGAAAGCAATTAATATAAAAAACGCAACAGTCGAACTCAAAGGTCAAAAAATTCTTGATAACCTTAATTTTGAAATTGAAAAAGGTGAAAAATATTTTATCTTAGGCGCAAATGGGGCAGGAAAAACCACTTTAGTAAAGCTTATTTTAGGCTACATTTGGGCACGAATTGGAGCAGATGTTGAAATTCTAGGCAAAAAATATGGAAACACTGACCTCGCTAGTGTCAGAAAACAAATTGCCTGGGTCAGCCCTTTTATCACACAACATCTTGAATATGTTTCAACCGGGCTTGATATGGTGCTATCAGGACTTGTTGGCGCATACGCCATGTTCAGAAAAGAAACAGAAGAAGAAATGGAGCTCGCTCAAAATCTTCTTGAAAAACTTGGTGCACTTGATTTAGCAAACAAAAATGTTCGTGATATGTCGTCAGGTGAACTTATTAAAATTCTTATTGCAAGAGCGTTTATTGCAAAACCTAAACTTATGATTTTAGATGAACCAACGGTTTATCTTGATATGGCACAAAGGGAAATGTTTTTGAATTATGTTGATAATTTAATCCACCAAAACCCAGATTTAACAGTACTTTTCATCTCTCAAAGAATTGAAGATATTTTGCCTGTTTTCTCGCACGGTATGATTTTGCACGAAGGAAAAATCAAGGCACAAGGAACAAGAGAAGAAATTCTCACAAGCAAAAATTTAAAAGAAATTTTTGGACTTGAAATGGAGCTTGTCAAAAGCAAAAACGGCAGATTGTGGGGAATTGCAAAATAAAAGACACATTAAAAACCAGTGCGCCTTTTATTATTAATTCAAAATTTTACTTGTTGATTGTATAAATATTCTTTTTTGAGTCCATTATTGTAAGCTTTAGTTGAGGTTGAGAACCAACAGGCACTAGTGTTTTAACAGAAGTGCTTTCATTAGCATTTAATAAACCCAATGGAACCAAGTTAGTGTATGCCATTCCCTCTGTTCTAATTTTTTTATTTTTATTATTTTGAACAATCCACACAATTGGAGTTGCAATTAACCCAACAACCCACCCAGCGCCAAGAGTAAACAAACCAACAGGACCTGCGATTGCCCAAGTTGTGCCTATTGCGCCTTCTGCTTCAGATTTTTGATAAGCCAAATTTCCATCTTGTCCATTTTGAATTTGTGCATTCAAAATATTCAATGGTTGTTTCATGTTATTTGTAATAACATATTCATATCCACTAAAATCTTTATGTAGCTTAGAAGTCAATGGAATTTGTGTTTTTTGAACATCTAAATCATTGAAATTTGTAATTGCAAAGCATGCTTGATTCATTCCCACATAAGCTATGAGCAAAAACAAAACCGTTAATTTTTTTATCATAAAATTCTCCTTTGATTTTATAATAACATAATGTAATCGAATTGTGAATACTATTTGTATTTGAATATTAAATATATATTAAACGCATAAAATTAAATACAATATTTAATATGAACGATTTTAAACCAACAAAACAAGAAAAAACGGTAATCAGCATAAGACTTGATGTTGATATGCTAAAAACTATTGATGAAGCTTCCACCAAAACTGATATAAGTCGCAATGAATTTATAATTCAATGTATAGACTACGCTTTAAAGAATTTAAACAAAGATTAATTTTATTCGAGTTATATAAACTCTTTCCCGCAATTACCCCAAAGCCTTAATATCTAATTCAATTCTATCTTTAAAATATCTTTCAATATTTGTTGCAATTTCTGGCGAGTTGTCAACCCAAATGTGCCTGTTTACAACAAGCTGACGTCTTGCGCCTTCGTCTTCAAAATCAATAACCACAGGGTTATTCCCTTTGTGCTTTGCAAGAATTTCTTTTAAGAAAACATTTTCTTCAAGGCTTAATTCATCATTCATTTTAAGTGTGTAAAGGTCAATGTTTTCAATTGCACGAACTTCATTTACGGCAATATTTATTTCTTCTTCTCGAACTTGAACTTTGCCCTCTAAAATAACTTTTTTATCACTTTGAATAAGTTCGCCAAATTTTTCAACAACTTTTGGGAACACAACAAATTCAATTCTGCCTGTTAAATCTTCAATTAAGCCTGTTTTTATAAGTTTTGAAGGGTCTTTTCTTGTCGGTTTCGTGACAATTCTATCAAGCAGACCGCACAAAACAACTGTTTCATCATTTTTTGGTTGTTCTAAAATTTCTTCAATTGTATCTGAAGTTATATATTTCAAAGTATCTTTAATTGTAGATAATGGGTGCGAAGATACATAAATTCCCATTAATTCTTTTTCAAATTGTTGAATTTCAACGTCCGTAAATTCTTCGCCAACATCAATAAGCTCACATGTTGGAATGTTCAAATCCGTTGTATCTTGAAGCCCGTCAAACAAGCTTCTTTGTCCCATATCTTTGTTTTTATTTGTTTTTTGAACATAGTTTACAACATTATCAATATTCATCAGTAATTTTTTGCGATTATCTTCTATGTTTGCAAAAGCACCTGACTTGATAAGACTTTCGAGTGTTTTCTTATTCAAACATTTTGAATCAACTCTTTCACAGAAATCAACAAAACTTGTAAATTCTCCGTTTTTTAATCTTTCTTTCTCAATTTCTTCAATAACTGCGCCACCTACGTTTTTAATCGAGTTCAAACCAAATCTAATGTTATTGCCGTCTGGATAGAAACAAGAAGCACTTTTGTTAATATCAGGCGGAAGCACTTGAATACCAAGGTTTTGACATTGCATAATGTACGATTGGGTTTTGTCTTGGTTATCTGCTTGGCTTGATAAAATAGAGCACATAAACTCAACAGGGTAATGCGCCTTCAAATATGCTGTTTGATAAGCAACAAAAGCATATGCTGATGAATGCGCCCTGTTAAAACAGTACTTTGCAAAACTTTCAATTTGTTCGAAAAGTTTTGTGGAATCTTTTTCTGCCATTCCATTTTTTGCAGCACCCTCAATAAAAATGCTTTTTTGCTTCGCCATTTCTTCGAGTTTTTTCTTACCCATCATACGGCGAACCATATCCGCACCACCAAGCGTGTAACCTGCAAGGT
>JAFVOZ010000070.1 GCA_017505585.1 bacterium | reverse complement strand
TGAAATACGTAAATCTTGAAGAACTAATTAAAAATTCTTTTTCAAATTACATATCAAAAGGAACAATTTTAGGGATTATACATTCAATTTTGCGTCCTATTGCGTACGACAGTGCGAAAGCTTTAATTCTTTCGAGATTTAAAAACAAAAATGATATCGAAAGTTTAATTAAAAGAATTGAATATCTCCAAAATGTGAATATGTATGACTTATCAAACAGAAGTTATTTAAAAAACGATGACTTCAAGTCCATTGAGTTTCTTTTGGTAACTTCCGCAAGATTTAACATTTTCATTGCTTGGGATTATTCAATTAAAGGAAATAATCTAAGTAAAATTTTCTTCTTAACAAATTCAAGATTAATCAATGATTGTTTTGAAATCATCCAAGAAAGAATGAAAATTGACGTGAGGGAAGAGTTCTATTCATACAGACCCGAACGCCGCGAAAATATTCTTTTAAATGAGGTGCTCACAAATATCATTGACATTTTGAACAAAAACGTCATCGAAAACGAATTTATCAATAAAGAAGAAATTGAAACAGCAAAAAAACTTGAAAAACTCGATGAAATTAAAGATATCGCACACGATATTAAAAACCAAATTGGTGTTTTAAACCTAAATTGTGCAATTATCGAGAAAAAACAAGGAAAATCCGCTGAACTTAAAGCAATACAAAAAACGGCGGAAATAATGAAGCTTCAATTGGAAGAAATTAAAAACATTAATCTCGAAGAAAAAACGGCAGAAATAAAAGATATTATCAAAAACGCCGTTGAAATCATGCAAGAAAACTTGGTCAAAAACAATAACAAAGTTGAAATTTGCAGAGATATTGATGAATTTTGTTTCAAATATCCTGAAAAGAAATTAAGAAGTGCTGTAGTGAATATTCTGGAAAACGCAAATGACGTAGCGCAAGGAGATACTTTCGCAATTGAACTTACAAGAAGTGGTAAAACATTAAATATTTTAATTACAAACCACGGAAGCGCAATAAGCGAAGAGCACAAACAAGAAATCTTCAATTCAGGCTTCACTACAAAAGAAGAAGGCTGGGGAATCGGTTTATATATAACAAAGAAAAATATCGAATCACTTGGCGGGGAAATTAAACTTGTTGATTCAACAGACGAAAAAACGGAATTTTTGATTCAAGTTCCCGCAAAAGACGAATTAACAGAAAACGAAATATATATTTAACAAGGAATACCATGGATTTTTTAGATACAAGGACAAGGACAATAACAGGGCTTGCGCTTGACGGTCTTTACGAAAGACAAAAGGCAATTGCTTCAAACACTGCGAATGCTCTGACTCCGAATTATCATAGAAAAGAAGTTGAATTTGAAGCCCAGCTCCAAAAGAAAATCCAAGAATATGATTATAGAGAAGAAGTGAAAGTTGAAAATTCTAATCTATACAGAGAAAATCCTGCAGAAGCCCTTAAAAGATTTGATATGGCGCAAATGATGTTTAGGGAAGAAAGCGAACCGTTTGTACCAATGTTAAGAGAAGATGCAACAGGGCTTGACGGAAACGGAAATAACGTAAACTTGGAAAGAGAAATGATGCAAACAGCCAAAACAGGCACGCAATACACAATTCTGTCAACCCTTTTGGGCAACTCTTTCGACGGACTTGAACAAGTTATAAAAGGACAATAGGTGAAATATGAGTTTTGATTTATTTGATATCACAGCAAGCTCAATGAGTGCCCAAAGAACACAAATGGACACTATTTCAAGTAATATTGCAAACGCAAATACAACAAGAAACGCTCGCGGCGAAAAAGAAGTTTACAAGAAAAAAGAAGTGACTTTTCAAGCTGTTTATAAAGACAGACTTCAAAATAACGGTCAAACACCAAGTGCCAATTTTGTGGCAGGCGCAACTCCAAACGGTGCATTTTTAAATGGCGGGATAACATTCGGCAACAATGCAACAACTTGCCAAGGAGTTGAAGTAGCAGGAATTACAGATAGTAAAGAACCATACAGAACAATTTATGACCCTGCGCATCCAGATGCAGATGAAAATGGTATGGTAACACTTCCGAATGTAAATATTGTTGAAGAAATGGTGAATATGGTAAATGCTTCAAAAGCGTATGAGGCAAGTGCCACAATTGCAAACACCGCAAAAACAATGATGCAGGCAGCTCTTGGAATATAAGGAATAAAAAATGGGTTTAGGATTTAATGCATTAAATTCAATAAATGAATATAACAAAGTTTTCCAAGAAGATATGAGCAGAATTAATGCTGATATCCAAGGGCAAAACGATTTCAATGAAATTTTCGATAGTATTAATAATCAAATTGAAAACCCGACATTCAACGCAGGGATTGCAATGAATGTTGGAGCTGATGCAATAAACGCTCAAAAAGTTGAAAATCTTTCAGATAGCGCAAGAATGATGAATACATTTGGAAATTCAATAACAGGCGCAATCAATTCTTTAAATGAAACCCAACGTGAAGCAGAACATGCAATCGAAACTCTTGCAACAGGCGGAGATATAAGTATTCATGATGTTATGATAGCATCTAAAAAATCAGGGCTTGCAATGCAAATGGCAATTCAACTCAGAAACCAAGCCCTCAATATGTATAACGAGTTTAAAAATATGGGAATATAATTTTAAGCATTCGTAACAAATTAGTGATAATCACAAAAAAAAGATATTATAAAAGCAGGAAGACAATATGACAGGCAATCTAAAAGCAATAATAGATGATTTGAGAAAACTGTGGAATGGTTTAGATTTGAACCAAAAGTTCACAGTTTCAGCTTTGACTATTGTTGCAATTGTTGCAAGTATATTTTTTATCGTTAAAGCAAGTGAGCCGAACTGGAGCGTGCTATATTCTGATTTAAGCGAACCTGATGTTGCAGCAATTGCTGAAAGCCTCAAAAAAACAGGATATGCCTATAAAATTTCGGAAGACAAGAAGGCAATCCTTGTTGCTGCAGACAAAAAAGAAGAACTCAGAATGTTTGTTGCAGAAAATGATTTAATCCAAGATTCTTCTCCCGGATTTGAACTTTTAGATGAACTTCAACTCGGTTCAACAGATTTCAAAAACAAACTCACTAAACAAAGAATTTTCCAAGGCGAACTTACTCGCTCAATTGAAAAATTAAACGGTATTTCAAAAGCAAGAGTGCAACTGGCGGAGCCTGAGCGTTCAGTTTTTGCTGACGAAGATGAATCTCCGACTGCAAGCGTTATGCTTATTTTAGAACCGGGGTACAGAATTAAAGCAAGTCAAGTAAATGCAATTAAAAATCTTGTAGCATACGCTATTCCAAGATTATCCGCAGATAAAGTATTCTTAACAGACCAATACGGAAATGTGTTATCTGAAGATGTTTCAAAAAATTCAAACGATATGCAAAGTTTCAAATCAAGCTTTGAAAAAGAAAGTGCAAAGAAAATCAAAGAAACATTGGAAACAATAATGGGCAAACAAAATGTTTCAGTGCAAGTGAGTGCAGAACTTGATTTCAATTCAACTCGTGCAACAATTGAAAGCTACACGCCTGCAAACCCTAACGGTCAAGGCATTGTTATAAACTCCCAAGGCGAAAAAGAATTCTACAATAACCCGACAGCAACGCCTGCCCAACAACAAACAACAACTGATGAAAACGGTCAAACAATTACGCAAACCGTGGCAACCACTCAAGACGCAAAAAATATGAGCTATGGCAAAGAAAGAAATGCTGTAAGCTATGCAGTAGCTAAAGAAGTAAAACAAGTTGTTTATGCGCCGGGAAGTGTTAAAAGAATGACCGTTGCCGTTGCAGTAAACAAAATTTTAACTGATTCCGAAAAAAAAGAAATTGAAAATCTCGTTGCAGCCGCTGCCGGTATGGATCTTGAAAGAGGAGATATGGTTAATATCTCAAGCTTAAGATTTACAAATGAAGCAGACAAAGAAGAGGACACCAAAGCACAACAAGATTCAATGGTATACAACATTATAGAACTCATATTTACAAAAATCGCACCTCTTGTGATACTATTAATATTAGGACTTGTGGCACTCAATACCTTCGCAACAGTTCTTAAAAGACCGGAAGTTGCAAGAAGCTATAGAGATGAAGAAGAGGATTACGGAATAGATCCATTCTTGGCACTTCAAGATGCTCAAGAAATTGAAATTGAAGACCCGCAAGACAATGTATTTAATGTTGTTATTGAAAGAAAGAAAAGCGACATCACCGATGCAATCACACAAGACCCTGCAGAAGCTGCAAGATTGCTTACAACATACATAAGAGAATAATAAATGGCTAAAGAAGATAAAAAAGCACCGATAATAAATGTGGAGACAATGAAACCAAGCCAAAAAGTTGCGGCTTTGCTTATCTTGCTTGGTCCTGCGTCTTCAGCTGAAATTATGAAAAATATTCATGATGACGAAGTGCTTGAACAAATCACTCTTGATATTGCCTCAATGCAAAAACTTCCGCAAGAAACACTTGAGGCTATCGTTAACGAATTTCATACTATTTTCAAAGCATCCGATATGGTTTCTTCAGGCGGTATGAACTATGCGAAAACACTTCTTGAAAAAGCTTACGGCGGCGAAGAAGCTGCAAAAATTTTGGACAGGCTTGTTTCGGTTTTAAACACAAACCCATTCCAATTCTTTAATGATGCAGACCCTGTGCACCTTGCAACTTCATTCCAAAACGAAAATCCGCAATTAATCGCACTTATTTTAGCATACCTAAGACCTGATATTTCGGCAAAAGTTTTAAACTCGCTTCCGCCAAATGTTCAAGCAAAAGTTTCATTAAAAATTGCGCAAATGGAATCAACTAACCCTGAAATTATTTCAGAAGTTGAAAAAATTGTTGAATCAAGATTTTCAAATGTCGTTGTTCAAGACTTTTCAAAAGTTGGTGGAACGGTTACACTTGCAAGCATTTTGAACAGAACAGATAGAGCAACAGAGAAAAACGTAATAGAAATGTTAGAAGAAGTAACTCCTGAAGTTGCAGAAAACGTTCGCGCTTTGATGTTTGTATTCGAAGATGTTGTAAACCTTGAAGACAAAGCAATTCAAAGAATTCTGCGTGAAGTTGATTCTAAAGACTTATGCTTAGCACTCAAAGGTGTGAAAGATGAAATCAAGGATAAATTCTTGAACAATATGTCAGAACGTGCTCAAGCAATATTGCTCGAAGAAATGGAATACTTAGGACCGGCTCGTGCTAAAGATGTTCAAGAAATGCAGACAAAAATTGTATTCACAATCAGAAGCCTTGAATCTAGCGGCGAAATTACTATTTACAGAGATAGTGCAGAGGACGAATTAATTGACTAGGCTTAGAGGTTACAGTATTAATATGGATTCTTCTGTCACTGTTGGTGAAAAAGAAGAAGAAGTTCAAGTAGAAAGCGTTCAAGAAACTCAAATTCGAGACGTGATGGAGCCTATTTTGCAAAAAGCTCGTGCTCAAGCGCAAGAAATTCTTGATACTGCTCGTGCTCAAGCAAAAAGAGAAATCGAAGAACTTAATCAAAGAAAAGCAGAAATTGAAAACGATATTGAAGCACTTAAAAAAACAGTTGCGGACGAAGGAAGAGAAGAAGGGTTCAAAAAAGGCTACGAAGAAGGCTTGAAAAGTGCACAACAAGCTTCTCAAGATAAAATCAACGCGGTCGATTTATTTGCAAAATCAAATTTCGAAATTAAAAATAAAATTCTAAACTCAACAAAAGATGATATTTTAAACCTTTGTTTTGAAATAACCAAAAAAGTGTGTTTTAGGGAACTTGACGCAGAAATTCTGGGGAAAATTATCGACAGAGCACTTGCCTTACTTGAAACAAAATCACAGGTGAATGTTATGATAAGCCCAAAACTTGCAGAAAGACTCCCCGAAGATTTTGATAAAAACTTTATGAATATCAGAATCATCCAAAATGCAAAAATTGCTGATGATTCAATTATTGTTGAAAGTCTTGCAGGCAATGTCGACTGCTCAATCGGTGTACAAATTGATAAAATTGCAAACGAGATTTTAAATGAACGAGCAGATTGAAAAAATTGATTTGCAATATGCAATAAATAAAGTCAAAGGGGTTGAAACAATCCAAGCTTACGGAAAAGTTGTCGAAATTATCGGGCTGATAATTGAGGCAGACGGTCCAAAATCAAGCATTGGAGATTTGTGTTATATCTACAAAGACGACTCTAAAACCAAAAAAATTATGGCAGAAGTCGTAGGCTACAGGGCAAATAGAATTTTACTTATGCCGCTTAGTTCAATGGAAGGTATTATGGCAGGTGCACCTGTTGTAAACACAGGGTCAGATATGAAAATAAAAGTATCTGAAGCAATGCTAGGAAGAGTTTTAGACGGACTTGGAGAACCAATTGACGGATACGGCGACATTGTTCCGGAAAAATTATATTCAACAAATGCGGAATTTATTAACCCGCTTATGAGAAAACCGATTGACGAACCCCTCTCTCTTGGAATAAGGGCGATAGACGGGTTTATAACAGTCGGCAAAGGGCAAAGGATAGGTATTTTTGCAGGTTCAGGCGTAGGAAAAAGTACAACGCTTGGTATGATGGCAAAAAACACCACGGCAGATGTGAATGTTATCGCGCTCATTGGTGAACGCGGAAGAGAAGTTCGGGAATTTATTGAAAAAACTCTTGGCCCTGAAGGAATGAAACGCTCCGTTGTTATCTGCGCCACAAGTGAACAACCATCGCTTGTTAAAATCAAAGCAGGTTTTGTTGCTTGTGCCATTGCGGAATTTTTCAGAGATAAAGGAAAAGACGTGCTATTTATGCTTGATAGCGTAACTCGTATTGCACTTGCACAAAGAGAAGTAGGGCTTGCAGTTGGCGAACCGCCCGCAACCAGAGGTTACACTCCAAGCGTCTTTGCACTTATGCCAAAAATTTTAGAACGCGCAGGTATCAACGAAAAAGGTACAATAACAGGGCTTTATACGGTTCTTGTTGAAGGAGATGACTTTAATGAACCAATTTCAGATACGGCAAGAAGTATCTTGGACGGGCACATTGTACTCTCCCGTGACCTTGCGCACAAAAACCACTACCCCGCAATTGATGTGCTCGAGAGTATTTCACGTGTTATGAGCTCAATTGCAACAAAAGACCATAAAATGGCGGCAGGGCTTATCAGAAACCTTCTTGCAACTTATAAAAAGAACGAAGACTTAATTAATATAGGCGCATACGCAAGAGGCTCAGACCCTATTTGCGACAAAGCAATTGCATTAAAAGAAAAAATTGACAATTTTTTAATTCAAGAAGTAACAGACAAAGCAAGCTATGATGTTACAATCAACGAACTTATGCAAATTTCGCAAATGTGATTAGTTTAAATATGCAATTGTAACGCCATCCCCGCCTTCTGTTTCGATGTTCCCTGCTCTGAATTTTGAAACATAAGGAGAAGTTTTAAGATAATCGCGAACTGCTGATTTAAGCGCACCAAGCCCGTGCCCGTGAATAATCGTCACACTTTCAACATTTTTTAAACTTGCCAAATCCAAATGGCATTCAAGGTTTGTAAGTGCCTCTTCCACTCTTTCGCCTCTTAAATCAAGTCTTAAAAGGTTAACACCAAGCCCTGAATTATCTCCAAAATCAACAGACACTTTTTGCAATTTTTTAGCAGGTTTTTTATTTGTGAAAGCAAGTTTTGATGTTTTAAGAGTTGTTTTTAAAAGGCCGAGTTGGATTTCAACGTTGCCTTTTTTATCGGGTAAAGAAAGAAGAACCGCAGGAGTATCCACGCCTTTCACAAGCACAGGAGAGCCAATTTTAATTACTTCCCAATCAATTTCTTCATATTTATTCGATAATTTTTCTTCATCATCGGCAAACTGTGCTCTTGCCTCAGCCTCCAGTTTCGCAAGGCGAGAGTAGCTTCTTCTTGCAATTTTTTCTGATTTTTCTGCACGCAATTCATCAAGTGTTTCTTTAATTTCAGCACGAGCCGCCTCAAGCGCAGATTGATATTTTTTCTTGAAATTTTCAAGCGATTTCTTTTTATTCGCTTTAATATCAGTTATTTTTTTCTCAAGTTCAATGTTCTTTTCTTTCGCTTTTTCTTCTTTAATTTTTGCCGTTTCTTCAAGCTCTTTTAATGAACTATGAGTTTTTTGGATTTTCTCAAACATTTCATAATTTGAATTTTGAGTTTTGGATAAAATATTTTTTGCTCTGTTAATTATTTTTTCATCAATATTATAGTTTTTTGAAATATTAAGCCCGTTAGAGCTTCCTGCAAGCCCGATATAGAGCTTATATGTGGGCGATAAGGTTTTTGTATCAAATTCAACCGAAGCGTTTTTAAAATGTTTATTTTCATATTCTAAAAGCTTTAAGCCACCGAAGTGGGTTGTGAGAATTGTTGTGCAATTGAGTTTAGAAAGATGCTCTAAAATTGCTTGCGCCAAAGCTTCCCCTTCGCTTGGGTCGGTTCCCGCCCCAAGCTCGTCAAATAAAACTAAAGAATTATCATCAACTTTGCCCATAATTCCTGAAACATTTTGAATATGTGCGCTAAATGTTGAAAGACTTTGTGCTAAAGATTGTTCTTCAGAAATATCAGCAAACACTTTTTTGTATGGATAAATTGTGGCATCAAGTGCAGGCAAGTGAAGCCCTGCGCGGGTCATCAAAACAAAAAGCCCGATTGTTTTTAAAATTACGGTTTTCCCGCCTGTGTTAGCACCTGTTATAATAAGTGAATTAAAATCTTCACCAATTGAAAAATCATTTTCTACAATATTTTCAACATAATTTATAAGAAGCGGGTGTCTTGCGCCTTGTGCTTTAATAATTTTTTTATCAGAAAGCGATGGCTCAACCCCTTTAATTTTTATCGAATAGGAGGCTTTCGCAAAAATAAAATCAAGCTCAGATAAAACATTTTGCAAAAGGATTAAGTCTTCTTTATGTTCGTGGAGTTCTTCACTTAACTCTTTGATTATTCTTTCTTCTTCTTTTATAATTCCTATTTCAATTTCTCTGAGTTTATTGTTTATAGGTACGAGTTCATTTGGCTCAATAAAAAATGTTTGCTTTGATGTTGATGTATCATGAATTATTCCGGGCACTTTTGTTTTGAAGCTTGCTTTCACTTGGAAAACAACTCTTTCTGCCCTTGTTGTGGGGGTTGTATCTTGAAGATAGCTTGCAAAATTTTGATTTTTTAAAAGTTCCGATATTTTATTTTTTAAATTTATTTCTGTGTCAATATGCGCATTATGCAAAGCTTTAAGTTCAGGATAAAGTGTTGGCAAAATTTTTAAATTATCGTTAAATGTGAGAAAAATTTTTTCTCTTAATTCTTTATTTGTATATATTTTTTTTGTAATTTCTGTTAATTGGGGTTTTCCAAAGTCATCAATCTTTTTTCTTGTTTTTTCTGCCACAAGCAATGTTTTTGCAGAATTTAGAATATCTTCTGCTGTTAAAATTTTTGTTTTTAAAATACTTGCGAAATCCGAAATATGGGAAATGGTTGAAAATGCCGCCTCGCCTATCTCGTCTAAAATTTGTCTTGCTTCGGTTGTAAGTGCTAAATTTTTTTTAATTTCTTCTTTTGTTGTTGAAATTTCAATATTTTCGCACCATAAGGCACCACAAGCAGTCATTGTGCATGCAGAAAGGTCAGAAATGACTTTATCAAATTCAAGTGATGTGGCATACTTATTAAATTTCATAAAATTATTTTACATTAAAATTAATTAAAATATGTAATTATTATTTCTTTAAGCTAAAACTTGTTAAGCCCTCTGCGGCGCTTGAGCAGACGCCATTTTTACATAGTATCACCTTATCTCTATTGTTCGTAAATTCACAAAGAGCTAAGGGGCTCTTTCTTTGGTTACGTTTCTTTCTTTTTGTGTGCGTCAAAAAGAAAGAAATGAACAAGTGGAAAGATAAAAACCTTTATACTAAATGTTTTAAGTTAAAACTCGAGCTTCTTATATGGAGAACGGCTTCGTTCTGTCTGCCAATGCTCAACGCATTGCCATCACGAACTCGCACACTTTAGCCTCGCTCGCTCTCGCTAAGCGCAGTCGCGCTAGAACTCGAGCTTCTTATATGGAGAACGGCTTCGTTCTGTCTGCCAATGCTCAACGCATTGCCATCACGAACTCGCACACTTTAGCCTCGCTCGCTCT
>JAFVOZ010000069.1 GCA_017505585.1 bacterium | reverse complement strand
TATTGTATCAATGCTTTCGTCTTCACTGTAGCCCCAGATGTCTTTCAACAAGTCTTTAGAAGATACCATTTGAGAATTATTCTGAACAAGTGTATTAATTATTTCATATTCAATCGGTGTAAATTTAACTTTTTTGCCTGCAAATTCAACGGAGTATGTATCAGGGAGCAAAACAATTTCGCCAATCGTGAGCAATTCTTTTGTGCGCATTGAAGCGGGAGTTTTTCCTGCCCTGTTTAAAAGTGCTAAAACTCTTGCTTTTAATTCTTCAATTTCAAAAGGTTTTGTAAGGTAGTCATCAACTCCTGTGTTAAAGCCTTTGATTTTATCTTGAAGTTCACCGAGTGCTGTGAGCATAATGATTGGAAGATTTTTAAGCTCGCTTGTCTGTTGCCTAATTTTAAGTGCGACGCTATAACCATCAACTTCTCCCATCATAACATCTAGAATAAGCAGGTCAAAATCTTCTTGCGCAAGAATTGCAAAGCCTTTAATTGGGTTTGTTTCATAATGGCAAGTATACCCTGCGAGTTCTAAATTTATTTTAATGAGTTCGCAAATTGCAATGTCGTCATCTATCACAAGAATTTTGTTCATAGGTTTATTCTACAATAAAAAATGCTTCTGAAAGAGCAAAACTATGCGAATATTACAAAATGTTAAATAAACCTTAAACCATGATATTACTTATGTTTGACATTAATTCATGTTTGATGTGAAATATAGTAACGAAGTAATTATATATAAGGGGACATTATGCCAACCATAAGTCAATTAGTAAGAAAAGAAAGAAAGAAAGTTATTGTAAAAACTAAATCACCAGCACTTACAAGCTGCCCACAACGTCGTGGTGTTTGTACTAGGGTTTATACAACAACTCCTAAAAAACCAAACTCAGCTATGAGAAAAGTTGCTCGTGTTAGATTAACAAATGGTTTTGAAGTAACTACTTATATTCCTGGTATTGGTCATAACCTTCAAGAACACTCTGTTGTACTTATCAGAGGCGGAAGGGTTAAAGACCTACCTGGTGTTAGATATCACATCATCCGTGGTACTTTAGATACTGCAGGTGTTGCAAACAGAAATCAAAGTCGTTCTAAATACGGCGCAAAAAGAGCTAAAAAATAGTCTGATTTTGGTCGGGAGCTTTGCTCCTTAGTACATTTAGTAAAAAGAAAGGTCAAAGAAAATGTCAAGACGTTCAAAACCGGCGAAAAGAGTTCCACTTCCAGATCCAATTTACAACAGTGTGGACATCGCAAAATTTATCAATAGATTAATGACTAGAGGTAAAAAATCTATTGCACAAAATATTTTCTATTCAACAATGGAAAATATCAAAGAAAAAACAAACCAAGAACCAACAGAAGTTTTCAAAAAAGCACTTACAAATGCTACTCCATTAATTGAAGTTAAAGCTCGTCGTATTGGTGGTTCTACATATCAAGTTCCAATCGAAGTAAAACCTGAAAGAGGTTTAGCTTTAAGTTCTTGCTGGCTTATTGAATTTGCAAGAAAAAGAAGTGGCAAGTCAATGGTTGATAAATTAACTGCTGAAATTATGGATGCAGCTAACGGTGTTGGTGCTTCTTGCAAAAAGAGAGAAGATACCCACAGAATGGCAGAAGCTAACAAAGCATTTGCACATTATAGATACTAACGAGCGAAGCTTGAGCTTAGTGCGTTGCACTTAGCGAAAGCGAGCGAGTCTATATTAAACCGCCTTCAATTGAAGGCGGTTTTTTAGATTGCGAGTTTTCTAGTTTTGTAGGTCAGGCAATGCCTGACAATTTAAAATTCTAAATTTCATTCATTTGTTATTTTGTTCTTTCATTTTTCTTTCTTTGTCACTCAAACGCCGTTATGCAAAGAAAGAAAAATGAAACAAAAAGAAAGAAACTTCGGCTTTTGTTTTTCTTTTGCCATTTTTTAAATTTTTATCTCAGAAACACAGTCGAGCTTTTGCATTTAGCTATTCTTTAATGAAAATATGCCTGTGTGTTTAAACTTAACTTTAGGCCTTGCAAAACCTCTCCGTTTATTCTGTTTAGTGATAAAAATTAAAAAAATTAGAAATAAGATTGCAGAAGTCTAAGGCTACCCTACGGAAGCCGTGTTTTTCTTTTTCGGTTCACTTTTTCTTTTTGCATCGGCGTTTGAACAAAAAGAAAAAGTGAACAAAGACAAAATTTTAGAAGAAATACATATTATTGTTCATAATTAAATAATTCATAAGCTTTTACTTGAAATGCTCGGAATTGACCCTGAAAAGAGCAAGTAGAAATTGAATTTCACAAAAAAGTTTCGACAATCAAAAAAGAGAAACAAGATTTCTGGAGAAACCTATTCCACAACCACCATTATATAAGGTTTTGAGAAATATTTATTTGCGACATTTATGATGTCATTTTGTGTAACTGTTTCCAAAATTTCCTCAAATTCTTTGGTATAATTTAAGCCCCTTCCGTTTGCTTCATCAATCACAAGTTTTGCAGCGTTTGCAGAGTTTGTTTCAAGTGCTAAAATTCTTTGACCGATAATTTTTTCTTTTGCTTCGTTTAATTCATTTTGAGTTACAAAACTTGTTTTAAAGTTTGCAAATTCTTTTAAGATCTCAGCCTTTGCTTTATCTATGTTATTTTTATCTGTTCCAATATAAGCTATAAATGCACCATCAAGTGTGTTTTGAAGCCTTGTTGAGCCTGTTTGGTAAGCAATTCCATGTGTTTCTCTGATATTTCTGAATAGTCTTGAGCTCATACCGTCGCCTAAAATTGAATTTATAACCTCAAGCGTTGCAATTTCTTTTTTATTTTCAATCCCACATGTTTTGTAACCTAAAATAAGCCAAGCAGTTTCTTTGTCTTCTTTTTTGATAATTTTTTCTATATTCTTTGTCGGCACAAAATTTTCTTTTTTGAAATTCGTAATTTTAATTTTGTTTTCTTTTCCGCTTTCAAAAATATCCGTGAAATTATCTATAATTTCTTTTTCATCAACATCGCCGACAACTGCTATAACGAGATTTTTGGCGTCTAAACTTTTTCTGAAATCACTTTTAATTGTTTTTTTATCAATAAGCGGAATATCTTGTTTTAAAATTTCTGCGTTATTTGCGTAAATGCTTCCTTCAAATGCTAATTTTTTAAAATTGTCAAGAGCAAGCGAAAGCGAGTTATCTTCAAGGTTTTTGATTGCGTCTAAATTTGCGGTCTTTACTTTTTTGATGTTTTCAGTTAAAAAGTTTGCATTTTGAGTTATTTCTTTTAACATAAACAAAGCCTCAGGAACTCTGTTTTTAGTTGTTTTCACTTTAATTTCCATGTTATCGCTTGATTTTGTGAAATACATAGAAATTCCTCTCTCGTCCAAATATGTTGTAATTTCTTCTCCTGTGTAATTTTTTGTTCCTTCGCGTGCGATTTCGCTTGCAAGCATAAGAGAACTTGGTGTTGTGGACGTATGGCTTGCGCCTCTGCTCAAAACATTTATTGCAACAATTGCATTTGTATTATTTTTTTGAATTATAAGAGTTGCGCCGTTTGCAAGCACATACTTTTTTGCCTTTTCACTTTCTTCAACAAGTTTATACTCGCCTGTTTTTTTAATTTTTTTGTCTGAAATTTCTTTTACGTTTGTGTTTTTTGAAATAACTTTTGAAAGATAATAATTGTTTTCTTTTAAATATTTTTGAGCTGCTTTGATTACATCTTTTTTGGTTACTTTTTTAATGCCCGCAACGTATGTGTCTAAGTTATCCAAATTGCCCCAATAGAGCATGGAATAACCAATTTCTCCTGAAATATTTTCAATCGATTCGCGTGAATAATATTCGCTTGTTTCAACTATGCTTTTTGCCTTTTCAATTTCAGCTTCCGTTATGTTCCCGAGTTTTACACTGTTTACAATGTCAAAAATTTCTTTTATGATTGTTTTTTCGTACTCTGGTTTATAGTTAGCTGAGATTGTAAAAATTCCGTCTTGCAAATAAGAACTTGAATTACTTGAAATTGAATTTGCAATTTGTTTGTTTTCGACGAGTGTTTGGTTTAATTTCGAGCTCTTTCCGCTTCCCAAAATAATGCTCAAAACATCAAGTGCGTATGCTTCTTTTGAGTTGTCAAACTTTGGGATTTTGAAAGCCAAAAGCGCATAGTTGCTTGAGATATCTTTTTCTTCAACTATTTCTGAATTTTTTGTAGGGTAATTAATTTTTGGATATTTTATTTTTTCTTTTTTGTAATCAGAATACGCCGTTTTAAATGCTTCTTCTGTTTTTTGAATTGCATAATTTGGCTCAACATCGCCTACAATTACGGTATAAATTTTATCTGGTGTGTAGAATTTATTGAAATAATCTAAAATTTCTTCTCTTGTGATTGTTTCAATTACATGGTCACTTCCGATGATTTGACGTTTATACGGGTGATTTGAATCTGAATAAATTAATTTGAATAAATTGTTGTATAAGATTTTATTTGGCATATCGTTGCCTCTTGCAATTTCCGCGAGCACAACACCTCTTTCTTTTTCCAGTTCTTTTCTTGGAATAAGAGGACGTGTCAGCATATCTGCGTGTAAATCGAGCGCGAGCTCAAAATCTTTCGATGGGATTGTGATGTAATAGTGCGTGAAATCTTTACTTGTTGAAGCATTTGTTGTTGCCCCTTTTGCCTCTAATAATTTTTCAAATTCACCTGTCGGGTGTTTTTGCGTGCCTTTGAAAAATAAATGCTCAAGAAAATGCGAAACGCCTGAGTTTGAATCGTTTTCATTAACGGAGCCTGTTTTTATCCAAGTGTCAATTGTGACAATTGGGTTGCTTGTTACTTGTTTTACAATAACTGTTTGACCGGAAGGAAGTTTTTTTACTATTGGTTTTTCGCCGGCAAAAACCCCTTGAAGCGAGAAAGCAAGTGCAATTATAAGAATAAATATATTTTTTTTCATTTTTTCCCCAAATACTCAAATGATATAGAATATCTTAATTATTTAAATTCATTTTACTATATTTTTCCTTTGTAGTAAAATGTCCATATGGTTCAAGGAATGGTTAATAGGCGCAAACTTTCACCGCTTGAAGAGGAAAGTTGGAACAAGATTATGGGTATTTTGGAGATGAAAGTTTCTCCAACTACGTTTAACCCATGGATGCTTTCCCTTTCTCCTTTGGATATTTTAGGTGAAGAGGTTGAAGGAAATAAATTTCGTTTAACATCGGACCAAGCATTTGGCATTCAAGTGCTCCAAAAAAGATATTTGAGTGATATTTCAGATGCTATTTTTGAAGTTACCGGAAAAAGATATGCAATTGAGCTTTTGCAAGTTCAACCGAATGTCAAAAAAACAAAAGCCATTAAAGAAAAGCCAGATGAAAATGTTGTTCAAATGCGCAAACAAATTGAGCATATGAAACAAATGCATTCTTTTTGCGGTTTGAATTTGAACTATACTTTTGAAAATTTTGTGGTGGGTGAAAATTCAAAGTTTGCTTATAATGCGGCTGTGCAAATTTCTGAAGCCCCGGGGCAAAAATATAACCCTCTTTTTATAAATGGTTCAATTGGGATTGGCAAAACTCATATTATGCAGGCAATCGGGCATAACATTTTGAAACATTTCCCTGAGATGAAAGTGAAATATGTTAAAGCTGAAAATATTATGAACCAGCTTGTAGAAAGCCTTTCAAGCGTCAAAGATACAACCTATATGATGAAAAAATTTAGAGATACATATAGGAATGTTGATTTTCTTTTAATTGATGATATTCAATTTGTTGAAGGCAAAAAGCGCACGGAAGAAGAAATTTTTAATATTTTTGATACATTATTTCACGCAGGAAAGCAAATTGTTTTTGCATCCGACCGCCCAATCCAAGAATTTACAAAAACATCAGATAGACTTAAAAGCCGTTATGAGTGGGGTTTGAATGTTCAAATTACTGTTCCTGATTATGAAACAAGAATTGAAATTTTGAAAAAATATGGCGCAAGAACAAATTACCTTCTTGATATTGAGGTAATTAAATTCCTTGCTTCGACTTTTGATAATAATGTACGTGAGCTTGAAGGAGCTTATAATAAATTGAGTGCGTATGCAAGCATTTGCGGGGAAAATATTGATGTTCAAAAAGCAAGAGAAATTTTAAAATGCGATATGAACCTAAAAACTATAACAGCAAAAGATATTATCGCAGTGTGTGCTAAGTATTTTAAGGTTTCAATTAAGGATATTGAAGGTGATCAAAGAACAAAAAATATTTCTCTCGCTAAGCAAATCGCAATCTACCTTTCGAGAGAAATAACGGGAAAATCTTTTCCTGAGCTTGCAAAAGACTTTAAGAAAAACCATACTACAATTCTTTATTGTTATGACAAAATTACTAAAGCTATAAAAATTGATAAAGAACTTTTGCTTTTAATTAATGATGTTAAAAACATTATTGCTAAGGAAAAATAGGACTAAATCCAATTCGCGCTGAATGCTTTTGCACCAAATTCAATGCATTGAGTACACATTTTTGTGTCAGCCGTGCATTTGTGTGAAAAATCTGACATATCCGTGCCCATTCTTGCCCTAAAATCACCCGAGAGTATAGGGCAGGTGTAAACACCTTTGCTTGTGAATATTCTTGTTGTTGCGCAGTCTAAGTTTTTAGGGTCTGCTTTTGGCGGGTCAAATTTATATTCGCCGATTGTGTGTTCTTCGGAAAAATAAGGTGTAATTTTAAGGTTGATATCTTCAAATTCTGCACCGAGTTTTTTGTAAATCTCGCTAAAGCCTTCCAGAAGGGCTTCTTTGCTTTCTTTGTAATAGTCTGTTACTTGAACTATTGGGTTGAAACCATATTTTATAAGGCAAGAAAGTGCATGTACCGCTTTTCTATAGCTTCCTCTTCCTCTGAGCGCGTCGTTTTTTGCTTCTTCAAAATGTTCAAAGCTGATTACGTAAATACTTTCGTGCGCACTTTCATTATCAATTTTTTTCAAAAAACGCGCCTTTTTTTCGTTGATTGTTTGTCCGTTTGTTATGGTGCAAACTGATGAAATTTTTAGACAAAGTCTGATGATTTGGTTGAAATCAGGATGAATTGTGGGCTCTCCGCCTGTTAGGTATATCATTTTGACATTCATATCTTTGATTTGTTTTAGCGCGGTTTTGATTTTTTTAAATTCTAAAAAATCTTTTTCCATTATGAAGCTGTTTTTTGGAATATAGCAGTGTTTGCATTTCATATTGCATGCTTTTTTTGAAAGCTCTATGAAAAAATTGTCTAATTTTTCCATTTTGATTACAGGTGCTTGTATAAAATTTTTGATTATACTGTTCATTTTTTCCACTCCTTGACTTGTTTAAGTTTAGAATATTACTTGAACTAAAAAAATAAATTACCCTAAAAAGCTAGTTATATAAGCGGTTTATTGGTAGCCTGTCGGAGAATATGTTTAATTTATATTGATTTTTTGAATTTTATGGTATGATTTATTTTGTTGAGGCACAAGATGTGCAACGCACTCCGCCTCATAAGTTTGAAAATTTAATAGTTGATTTGTCTGAGTGGCACGAAAATAGAGTGCAGTAAGACATAGGAGAAAGCAACGGTGTTGCTTTCGGAATAATGAGGCACAAGATGTGCAACGCACTCCGCCTCATAAGTTTGAAAATTTAATAGTTGATTTGTCTGAGTGGCACGAAAATAGGGTGCAGTAAGACATAGGAGAAAGCAACGGTGTTGCTTTCGGAATAATGAGGCACAAGATGTGCAACGC
>JAFVOZ010000068.1 GCA_017505585.1 bacterium | reverse complement strand
TTTTGGTGTTGATAATTTAAGAATAGATGTAATGTCTGGGGATAGTTCAAGAGAAAGCATAAGTGCAATTGATGAGCTTATCGAATACACAACACAAGTTCAAGGGCGCATTGGAAGTTCAATGAATGCACTTGATTCAGTACTTGGAAATAATACTCAAACACAAATCAATCTAACTGAAAGTAATTCAAGATTAATTGATGCCGATATTGCACGTGAAAGTGCTGAAGTTGTTAAAACACAGATAAGACAAAATATGACAGCATCACTTCTTGCCCAAACTGGCACAAATATGAGCCAGATTGTGCTTGCACTTTATGGGTTGTAATTTCAATTAAAAGGCGCAAATAAATGCGCCTTTTAATTGAAATTAAACCAAATTTTCTCTAATTGCTTTAACTGCCGCTTGAACTCTGTCATCAACACATAGTTTTTGCAAAATCGAGCAAACATGTGCTTTTGCGGTATGCACGCTCACAATGAGTTCTTTTGCAATTTCAGTGTTGCTTTTCCCTTGCACCAAGTGTTTTAAAACCTCGGTTTCTCTTTCCGTAAGTTGATTTTTGATTTCCGAGGAAACACCGTCCGATAAAAATTCTAAATTATCAGGTTTTGGGAAAAGCTTTAGTGCGGACCTTGCAACGTTCGGGTCAATCCAACAAGCACCTGTGGCACAACAAGTTATAACACCCACAAGTGTTTGTGGTTCAATATCTTTCAGGCAATAGCCGTTTGCACCTGAGCCGAAAGCTGCGACCACTTCTTCTTCTCTTTCATGAGAAGTGAGAACAATTACTTTTAAATCAGCCATTGTTTCTTTTAGTTTTATTATTGCTTCAAGACCGTTAATCCCCGGAAGACCTAAGTCCATAAGAACAATATCGGGTTTTTTGTTTTTAATAATTTCAATACCTTCTTCTGCGGTTTCGGATTCTCCTACGACATTAATATTTTCAAATTCATTAAGCGCGTATCTTAAACCTACTCTTGTTAATTTGTAATCTTCAATGATAACAACACGAATTGCATTTGTTTTTTCCATTACTGGAGATTCAACAGACATTTTTTTCTCCTTTTAATTTAAAGTATTATAACATTTTGAATTATCAATAGAAATAATATTTCAATCTTTAATTCAGACATATTAGCTAATATGGTAATTTTGGAATTAATCAGTTGTATAGCCTTAACAAATTGCAAAAAAATAGCTTTGATATAAAATTGTTATATGGCAAATTACAGATATTCTTCAAGCAGATATTCTTCAAAGAGAAATAAAAGAAAACGCAAAAGCGGAAATGGTTTTTTAAGCCTTATAATGATGTTTTTCGTTATGTGCTTTGCCGGGCTTACTGCTTTTTATATTTATCTTGTAACATTACCGCCAATAACCAATTTTGATGTGATAAAACCAAACCAAGTTACAAGCATTTATTCTTCTGACGGTGAAATAATTAAAACATTTGCACCTTTTAAATTTAAAAAAGTGGAAATAGAAAATGTTCCTCAAGATTTAAAAAATGCAATTATTGCAACAGAAGATAAAAATTTCTATAAACACAGTGGCTTTGATATTTTAGGGTTAATCAGATCTACTTTGGTTAACATAAAAGCAGGCGAAGTAAAACAAGGCGCAAGTACAATTACCCAACAACTTGCAAGAATTTTATTCTTGTCGAACGAAAGAACGTTTGACAGAAAAATTAAAGAATTAATTATTGCAAGCAGAATTGAAAAAACAATCACAAAAGAAGAAATTCTTGAAATGTACTTGAATGCCGTATATTTAGGCTCAGGGGCCTATGGCGTTCAAAGTGCATCTGAAACATATTTTGATAAAAACTTAGATGAACTATCTCTTGCTGAAATGGCTCTTATTGCCGGACTTCCTCAAGCACCGAGTGTTTATACACCGCTTAAAAATCCTGATTTAGCTGTAAAGCGAAGAAATCAGGTTTTGAAAAGGATGTATAAAACGGGGAGAATTACAAAAGAGCAATTTGAAAAAGCGAAACAAGAGAAACTAAATTTAAGTAAAAAAGCAAGCATTTATTCATACAACAAGGCTCCGTACCTTGTTGATTATGTATTAACGGAACTTGAATATTTAGGTTTTACAGAAAATGAAATCTCCCAAGGTGGTTTGAAGATATATACAACAGTTGAATATGAAGCTCAAAATAAGGCACAAGAAGCTGTTGCAGACTTGCTCGCAGGAGCGGGGCTTACCCAAGATAAAACGCAAGGTGCCCTATTTTCATTTTCTCCTATGACGGGAAGAATTTATGCATATGTTGGCGGTAAAAATTATGGCAAAACTCAATATGACAGAGTTACAAATGCAATTCGCCCTCCGGGGTCATCTTTTAAACCGTTTGTTTACGCAACTGCAGTTCAGCAAGGTTTAAGACACAATGATTTAATCGAAGATACACCGCTTGAAGTTGGGAAATGGGCGCCAAAGAATTATGGCGGTAAATATAGGGAAAAAATTCCTGCGTGGCTTGCGCTTGCAATTTCATCTAACGTGTGCGCTGTTCGCACAATTCAAAAAACAGGCATAAATTCGGTTATTTCGCTTGTGCGTGATTTAGGTATCACAACTCCGCTTCAAAACGATATGACAATCGCGCTGGGTTCAAACGGCGTGAAATTATACGATATGGTTGTTGCATATGGCGCGTTTGCTAACGGTGGTTATAGGGTTCGTCCTTACGCAGTTGAGAGAGTTGAAAATTCCCGCGGAGTTGTAATATATGAAAACCAAGGTCCAAAAATTGCGAAAGTTTTAGCTTATGAAACAGCATCAGAGATGACCTATATGCTCAAAAAAGTTATAGAAAAAGGAACAGGCCGCGCTGCAAATATAGGTCGTGAAGCTGCAGGCAAAACAGGCACAACAGATGATTACAGAGATGCTTGGTTTATTGGTTATACTCCTGAAATTGTAACTGGTGTTTGGATCGGAAATGACGACAATTCAAAACTCGGCGGTCATATAACAGGCGGGTCAATTCCTGCAAGAATTTGGGCAGCTTATATGAGAGTTGCGACAAAAAATTCAAAAATTGAAAAGTTTGATTATCCGATGTTAAACGAAGAAGATAAAAACGCGAATGTCGATGTTGATGAAAAATATAAAGCGGCACCTGAAAAAAATGAAAAAGAAGACAAAAAGTCCGAAAAACAACAAGAAAAACAACAAAGACATTTAAGAGATGAAGAACAAAAAGAAGAAGAAACAAATGTTCTTCAACAACCTTTTAAAGTTCAATCCCAAAAAGCTCCTGAAATAAAAAAATTAGCACCAATTCCTGTAGTTCCTGCTCCTCAAGAAGAAACAGTCAGCGTGCCGATTCCTCCGCTTCCTTCTACAAATTAAAATTATCTCGGGATAAATTTTTTAGCATTGTTTCAACTTCATTAATCAAAAAATCTCTTTCCGATTTGGGAGAAATTATTTCACAACAAGTGCCATATTTTAAACATCTGTGAATCAAAGAAAGTTTATCTTGATGTTTATTGCAAATTATTTTTTCATTTTCACTTTCGTGGTGAATTGTTTCTTTTTCATAAGGATAGTAGTTTTTTGCAAGTCTGCCGTTTACTTTAAAAATTGTTGAAAGAGCGAAGTTGTCAGCTCCTTTATTTAAACCCATGCTCGATAATTCGGTGATATTTGAGATGATAAATCGTTTATATTTTTGACTTTTTTCGTCATAAGCATTTAAATAAGCAGTACCTTTTGAAAATCTTATAGATTTTGGAACTATAACAAATAATTCGTTATTATATCTGATTTTTAACCTCAAATTATCTTTCAAAACGTTTGAAATTATACCGATTATTCCATGGCATCTATCTCTTATTGAAGGAATTGAGGTTATCGGAATTTTATTTAATGTTTTTGAATAGTTAGATTTAGTTTCTTTGCATGCAAGTTTTAATATTTTAGAAAAACCGGATTGAATTTTTGAGTCAAATTTTTTAGAATTAAATTTTTGTGAAAATTTCTGAAAATATGCAAGAGCACTTATTTCTTTTTCATTAAGGTCTATAAAGAAAGGTATATTTTCTAAATAAAATTTTCCGTTTTTCTTTTTTATTGAACAGCCTGCAGTTCTGAGTGTCAGAAAATATTTAGTTATGGTTTTAGGGCCGACGCTTAAATCATCTTCATCCAATGCAAAACAAAGCTCTTCAAGACTATATGGTGACTCATGAAGTAATTTTAAGATTTTTATAATTCTGTAACTTGAGTTTATTCTTCTCATTTGTAAATATTTCTGATATTTTTAAGTTTTTCTACAATTTTTTCTCTTAATTTTTTATCTTCGACCCAAACACAAGCACTGCCAAAGTTTAATATCTTTTGTATAAAATAAAATTCCGTAAGAATTTCTGTTTCAATAACAATGCGGTCTTCTGTTGATTCGATTATTTTTTCAACTTCATCAGGCAGGTAATAAGGCAATAGCTTTTTGTTTAAAACATATTTGCACATTTTCGGTTTGTATATTTTCTTGGTTTTTGGCTTTTCTGTTTTTATAATTTCTTTAATTTTGTCTATTCTTAAATATATTAAATCCTGATTTTCAAAAATATCCGTGAAACACCAAAAATATAGTTTGTTATTATCCTTTTGATGAGTAATTTTATATGAATGAACTTCCATTGCTCTGTCGCCCTGAATGCTTGCATATATGATTTTAATTTTGTGTTGTTTGTCGCAAGCAGTTTTTAATTTGTTCAAAATATCAAGATTAACATCTTGGAAATAGCCAAAGTTTAAAAATTCTTCCGCTATGTTTTCATCGTCGATATAATTTGCAATTTTTTTGAAAATTTCAAATAAGTCAATAATTAAATGCCAGTCACATAAATCCATAATGGATTTTTTTGTTTGGTTAATAATATCAATTTCGCTTTTGGCAAATTTAATTTTTAATGGGTTCCAATTTAATACGTATTTATAATTATTGCCCTTATGACCGACTTCAATATCAAAACCCGCGCTTTTTAAAGTGTTTATATCGAGTCTTATAATGTCGGGGCTTATGTTTAAACTCGGATATTTTTCATTTATCAATTCGCAAATTTCGCTTTTTGAATAATTCTTTTGCATTAAAAACTGCAAGACCAAAAAAAGCCTTAAACCTGATAAGTTGATTTTATATTGCGGATTTCGAGTTAAGCACACATTGCCTGCTTTCATAATACTTTTTATTATATCCTATAATGTTTATTATTTTTTTAAAATTCCCCTGTTTGTGCTATGCTCATTTTATGGAAATTTACCAAAATATATTAAATGAAATTGAGAAAGCAGAAAAGATTTTGCTAATATCGCACATTAACCCTGATGGCGATACTTTAGGTTCGATGTGTGCGATGAAACTTTTTATAGGCGATAAAGCGGATATGCTCGTTCAAACAAGAGCAGATGGCGATATTCCTCAAATTTATAAATTTTTGCCTTTAATTGACACCGCTAAAACTTTGAGAAATGTGCAAAATGTTTATGATTTGGTGATAACCCTTGATGTTGCTGCTGTTGACAGAATGGTGCTTATGGGGAGAAAGATATTCGAATCTGCTAAAACAACCATAAACATTGACCACCATGAAACAAACCCAAATTATGCAACAATAAACCACGTTTGCCCGCATGCTTCAAGTTGCGGAGAAATTTTATGCGATTTCTTCAAAGGTGTAAATTTTGAATTGACAAAAGATATTGCAGATAGTTTATTTGTTTCTGTTATGACAGACACAGGCGGTTTCAGATATGATAATACAACTTCTAAAACTTTTGAAATTGCGGGTGATTTAATTAAATATGGTGCTAATCCTGCAAAACTTGCTCAATATATTTATGATTCAAAAGACAAAAACATGGTTTTATTCCAAGCGTATTGCGTGAATAATGCGATTTTTGAAGAGCAAAATAAAATTGCAATAGTGAAGATTACGCACGAAGACATGCGCAAGTTTTCAGCGCGTCATGAATATACGGAAGGAATTGCGGAGCTTTTAAGAGGAATAAACGGTGTTGAAGTTTCAGCCGTTATGAAAGAAAATGACAATGATTCCGTTAAAGTTTCACTCAGAAGCAAAAATGTCGATTTAACAAAAGTGACAGAAAAATTTAAAGGCGGCGGTCATCAAAAATCAGCAGGTTGCAATATTTATGCTAAAATGGATATTGCTTATAAACAATTGTTGGAAGCTATTAAACAAGAACTTTAGAGGTATTAATGCTTAAGAAAGCGAAAAGCACATTTGCTGAATACTTTTATAAACTTATTGAAACAATGGTAAATGAAGATTTTGCAAACGCAGCTGCGGAAATGGCATTTATGCTTGCGATTGGAATTTTTCCTTTTATGCTTTTTGTAACGGCAATTTTTGGTTGGCTCGGAAAGAAATTTTTTATGGCGAAATTTCTTGGTATTTTATCAACCGTTGCGCCAAATGATGTTATACATCTTATCCAAAAAGTTTTAAATGAGGTCATAATTTTTGAACAAGACGGTGTTCTCGCTCTTGTTGGACTTGTGCTTGTAATTTTTCTTGCGCATAATGCAGTTGCAGTTGTGATTAAAGGTTTAAACAGAGCAAGTATGACAATTGAAAACAGACCTTTTATCGTAGTCCGCTTGCTTTCAATTTTTATGGTTTTTGTTTATGCATTTTTATTATTTATTTCAATAAATTTAATTGTTTTCGGTAAAGTCATACTTTTATTCTTGGCAAATTATGGAATAATCACCGATAATATGATGAATGTGTTTTTAATTTTGCGTTGGCCTGTAGCATTTTTAATGTTATTTGCGCTTGCAACAATGAATTATTATGTACTTCCTGCGAGAGATTATTCGATTGCAAGAAAAAGCGTTATTCCGGGCTCTTTGTTCTTCTGTATTTTTTGGTTACTCGGTTCTTGGGGTTTTTCTCTTTATGTAAACGAACTTGGCACATATAACAAGGTTTACGGAACACTTGGTGCTTTCGCTATTCTTATGTTGTGGCTCTACTATTCTTCAATAATTATGCTTGTTGGTGCTGCAATAAACAATCAAACTTTGGATAAATTTTCAAAGTCTAATGTGCCGGAGCTTGAACATAATTTTTAATTAAGCATGTAAAATTGATTTTTTTGCGCCTTTTTATTTTTTTGTTAATCTTTCAAATAAAATTTGGAAAGAATTTATCATAAATTCAATAACATCTCTTTTGCTGAGTTTAGATTTTCCAAGAGTTCTGTCAACAAATGAAATCGGAATTTCTTTGACTTGCGCCCCTCGTTTTATCATTTCATATAAAATGTTCATTTGAAACGAATAACCGCTCGCCCTTAAGTTATCAAGGTCAATTTTTTTCAATAATTCGCAATCTAAAAGCCTGAAACCTGAAGTGCAATCGCGCACAAAAGAAATGCCTGCGATATGGCGGGCAAACACATTGCCATATTTAGAATTCATTACTCGAAGATAGCCCCAATTATCAGGTATTCTTCCGCCTGCTACATATCTTGAGCCAATAACAAACGTAAACCCGTTTTTAATTTCATCAACAAGCCTTCGGATGTCTTTTGGATTGTGTGAAAAATCTGAGTCCATTTCAATTACATAATCTGCATCGAGTTCTTTCATTGCATGTTTAAACCCTGCAATATATGCTTTTCCAAGACCTTCTTTTTGTTTTTGGATAAGATGTAAGTGAGGCATTTCGTTTTGCAATCTTCTTACAATGTCTCCTGTGCCGTCAGGTGAATAATCATCTACAACAAGAAGCTTAAATGAATATAGGCCATCTTGTTCTTGTTCGCAATTTTTAATTGCTTCTGTTACTTCTCTTAAAAATAATTCGCAATTTTCGGCTTCATTATATGTGGGCAAAACAATTACAATATTTTTCATTAGAATACCTATTTTATTCTTTCATAAATTACTATTAAATCTTTTGTGTATGGAACTGTTGTTTGTTTTATTATTTTGAGTCTGGGATCATGATTTACCAAAGAAACCATATCCTGACTTCCTTTAAGCTGAACTTTGTTGTATATGCTTGTTGTTTTATGTCCTGGAAGGTCGATAATAATTCTTGAACCTATTTTTGTGCCACTCATCATTTTTTCGTAAAAATTCCTTGTGGCAGGGAAAACCCCTCTGTAATTTATGTAATGGAATATAAATGCAGCTTTTTCGGCAGAGGTTTTAAGCAGAAGAGAGCTTTTTCCAAAAAGGTCAATCATTCTTTGGTCGTTGTGAATCAAATATCCTGCATTATGGCAAATATCAAGAGATTTTGCTTTTATACCGAAAGGTTTAATAAGTTTTGAACTGTTTGGTGAATAAAGAAGGTCATATTCGTCTAATTTCAAATCATTCATAAGATTTATCAAACCGCCAAATCTAAATGTCATAACAAGTCCTTCGCTCAATAAAACCCCGTTTTGGTTTTGAAAATTTAATTGAGGGAAAATCATCATTGCAAGAATACAAACTTTTAGCGTTGTAAGTTTTATGTTTTCAAAAGAATTCGCAAATGCAAGTGCAAAAATTCCTAAAAATGAGATGGTATAAGTTGTATTAAATGGAGCGAGGTTTAAAATAGAAAGCATTGCGTGGAAACCAAAGATAACCATAAAAAGCCAAAATAAAAGTTTTTCCTCTGTTTTTTTAAGCATAAATGATTTAATAAGAAAAATTATTCCAACCGCGCAAATTAAAAACCTAAAAACAGGTGACAGAGTTGTTCCCATTCTTTGTTTGTGAATTAATGCAATAAACACATTTAAAAAGTCTGTCCAAGCCATTCCAAATAATGATGAATATGAACCTAAAATAGAATTTTTAACGTTTAAATATTGGTGAATAAACACTGGTAAATATGGGATATAAAGCAAAAGTGCAATTCCTGATGCAATCAAAAATGGTTTTACTAAATCTTTTCTTTTGATAAGGAAATAAATGCCGAACAATAAACCCTGTAAAAACACATACATTGAACCTGTTGTTAATGTATACATTAAAAGGGTATTAAAAATTGCAATTCCAATAATATTTTTCCAAGAGTTATCTTTCATTAATTTGAAAATGAAAAAAGTTGAAAGAGTGAAGAAAACACTTGCAGGAACATAAAATCTTACAAAACTTGTGCCGTATATAAAAAGAGCATTGAATGTAAGTAGTGTTGCTGCCCAAAGTCCTATTTTTTTGCTAAATATTTCTTTCCCGAATTTATATACAATAGGGATTAACATCAGTGAAAATATTGTGCTTGAAAACTGTATGGCAGAGTCTTTAATTCCAAAAATTTTCATATAGAAATGCAAGAAAATGTGATACAGCGGTGCATGTACATCGTCTGCCCAAATGCAGTGGAGTAGTTCATTTGGGAAAGCATGAGATGCAATCCAAACAGAATACATTTCATCAAACCAAAGACCTGTTCTTGGGAGAAACAATTTTGAATAAATTAATGTTACAACCATTAAAGCTAAAATGATTATTACACTTGAATATTTCTCTAAAAACTTTTTCATTTTTTCCTCTAATTCCATACAATATAATTCTAAATTATTACTATTCTTCTTGCAAATCCTGTATTAAACCTTCACATAAAACAAATCTGCCAAGAGGTATTGCTTCTGAATAATAATTCAAACTATCCATAAAGCATTTATTTTCGCAAAAACCTCCGGAAACATAAAATTTTTTGGGTTTTTTGCAAAAAGTATAAGCATTATATGCAAGCCCATGAATAAATTTTGAAATTGCAATTTCAGGTTTTAAGCCTGCAGAAACTTCATCCATAATTTTTTCTAAACCGAAAATTCCGCATGTGATTGCATATTTTTCTTTTGTGAAAGTTAACTCATCACAATTAACATTATAGAATTTTAATAACATTTCAACGGTTGCGCCAACAGCACTTGCGCAAGCCGTGTTCCAGTCCATATCTTGGAATTTTCCGTCTTTAAATTTTACCCATTTAATGTCGCGTGAACCAAGGTCAAGAATAATGTCGTTAACTCCAATAAATTTTTTAGCACCTTGCGCCAGAGCCACAATTTCATTTACATAATTTTTATCTTTTTTTCCTGCGTGCCCTGTTGTTTTTGCAAAATTTTCAATGCCTATATTTTTAATTTCAGATGAGGGGATGACAGAATATTTTTTTTCTTCACCCGATGTTTCGATTATTTTTGACCAAGTTGTGCCGGCATCAAGATATAACATGTGCTTATTTTATCAGAAAAATAAGCACACAGTTATTATATTCAAGAAAATTACTACATTAATTCTATATTCAAATTATTCAAATTGCAGTTACATTCAGCATTAGTTTTTATTCGCTCAATCATTTTATAAAATTTTGCTTCTTCTTCAACTTGTTCAACTATGTAACCGTTTAAGAATATTTGACAAGCAAGGTCATTTTTTTCTTCTGCCATTTTATGGAGTTGGTGAAGATGCCCTGTAATAAATTTTTCATGTTTATATGCATATTCAAAAACATCAAGCGGATTGAGCCAATTTATATCAGGTGCTTCAATTCTTGAATAGTTTATTTTGGCATTTCTGTCAATTAAATAATCGTGTATTCCTTGGGCGTGTTTTAGTTCTTCTTTTGCTTGTTTTTTCATATATTTTGCAAAGCCGTCCAAGGTGATTTCTTTAAAATAAGTATTCATTGCATAATACAAATATGAACTGAAAAATTCTCTGTTCATCTGTAAATTTAATTCTTCCGTTAATTTTTCGTTCATAGCCACCTCTAATTAGCCCAAAGTCCATGAATGTTGCATAATTCTCTTGCTTTAATTCCTTCTTTGCATTCGCATTTGAAAGTAAGCACGGCTTCTTTGTCTTCAGGTGTTAAATATTTTCTTTTTACATATTTATTATCATCAGATATTACTTCAATGAATTGAATGTAGTGTTTATTTTCCATTACATGGGGCATCATGCCTACGCGCACAGTTTTTTCATCTTCTTTGATTTCAATTACTGGTTTATGCACTGCTTCATCTCCTGTGTGATTTGCAATTTCTAGATGTTCCATATTTTCTCCGCAGCAAACAAGCTCTCCTTCTCCCGAAAGCACTACTTCAACCACGTTTCCGCAAATGTTGCATTTGTATAAATCAAGTCTGTTTGTCATAATTTCCCCTTTCTTTTTGATTATTTTTTGTGAAATATGGCGAGATTTAATCCCCTAAATTGGCAGTTTTAAAAATTTATAGTATAATTTTGGCAAATAGTTTGGAGCATTAAATAATATGGGTAAAAATGATATGTATACAGGGGCGCAAATCCTCTTAAAGTCATTAGTAAAAGAAGGTGTAAAAGAAATTTTCGGTTATCCAGGAGGAGTAATTATACCTTTATATGATGCAATTTATCTCCAAAATGATATTAAACACTACCTTGTTCGCCATGAACAAGCGGCAATTCATGCTGCAGAAGGTTATTCAAGAGTAACGGGAAAATGCGGTGTTGCGCTTGTAACATCAGGTCCTGGAGCGTGTAATGCTATAACAGGTATTGCAAATGCTTATTATGACGGCTATCCGCTCGTTGTGTTCACGGGTCAAGTCGGACTTGACCAAATCGGCAACGATGCTTTCCAAGAAGCAGATATGATAGGTATTACCCGTTCTTGCTGCAAACATAATTATTTGGTGAAAGATGTAAAAGATTTGGCAAGAATTATAAAAGAAGCATTCCATATTGCAACAACAGGGAAACCGGGTCCTGTCGTAATAGATTTACCTAAAAATATTTTGACATCTAAAGCAACATTTTCATATCCAAAAAAAGTAGAACTTGTTGGCTACAAACCAAATTATCAAGGTCACCCGCTTCAAATTATTCGTGCACTTGAATTATTATGTGAAGCAAAAAAACCCGTGATAATTTCTGGTGGTGGTGTTCTCCAATCTGGCGCTCATAAAGAGCTTACAGAACTCGCACAACTTTTGCAAATCCCTGTTTGTCATACATTAATGGGAACGGGTACATATCCTGCAGATGGTCCTAAATATATGGGTATGCTTGGTATGCATGGTAATTATTGGGCAAATAATGCCGTTATGAAAGCAGATGTTATTTTCGCAGTTGGCACAAGATTTAATGATAGAATCACAGGTTGCCTTAAAACTTTTGCGAAAGATTCCCGAGTAATCCACATTGATATTGACCCTTGCTCAATTTCAAAAAATGTTAAAGTTGATATCCCAATTGTTGGCTGCGCTAAAAATGTTCTTGAAGCAATGCTTAAAAGAGTTAAAGATAAAAACCTTGAAGCTGAAATTAATACTGAAGCTCGCGATAAGTGGTTTGCAAAAATTGATGAATGGAAACAAAAAAGAGCAATTCCAAGAGTTGAAGGTACAAAATTAAGTGCAATTACAGTGCTTAACACAATATATGAATACACAAAAAATTTGGATCCTGTTATTTCGACAGAAGTTGGTCAGCACCAAATGTGGACAGCACAAATTTTCAAATTTAATAAACCAAGAAGCTTTGTGACTTCAGGCGGTCTGGGCACTATGGGCTTTGGTTTCCCTGCTGCAATGGGTGCATGCGCCGGTGTTCCTCACAGACCCGTAATTAACATTGCAGGTGACGGTTCGATACAAATGAATATTCAAGAAATGATGACTTGCGTTGACTATGGCTTCAAAGTTATAAATTGTGTTATGAATAACGGTTATCTTGGCATGGTTCGTCAATGGCAAGAAAAACTATGCGAAAAACATTATTCTGAAACAAAAATTTCTTCTCCTGATTTTGTAAAACTTGCGGAATCTTATGGCGCGCTTGGCATTCGAGTAGAAAAAGAAGAAGAAATTATACCAGCGTTAGAACGCGCTTTAGCTTCAAAAACCCCTGTTATAATAGACTTTATTGTTGAAAGTTTCGAAATGGTTTATCCTTGGGTTCTTGCAGGTCAACCGTTAGATAATGTTATACTTTCAGATGGGTGTGAGGTGTAAAATGGTAGCAAATCATACAATTTCAATACTTGTAATAAACGAAGCAGGTGTACTTTCAAGAATAGTGGATTTGTTTTCAGGTCGCGGATATAACATTGAAAGCTTAACAGTTGCGCCCACAATTGATAAAAACTATTCAAGAGTAACAATTGTAACACAAGGTGATGACCGTGTTATTGAGCAAATTAACAAGCAATTAAACAGGTTAATTCCAATTATTAAAGTTATGGATTTGCCAACAGGAGACGCTATCGAAACAGAAATTGTTCTTGCAAAAGTTTATGTTACGGATGAAACAAGAGCAGAAATTATAAAAGTTGCTGACCTTTGCGGGGCAAGAGTTTTAGATATTACTGATAAAACATATACACTTCAACTTGTTGGTGACGATAAGCAAATAAGAGCACTTGGCGAAATGCTTAGACCAATTGGCGTTAAAGAATTTATAAGAAGCGGAAAAGTTGCGCTTTCTCGTGGAAATCAATTTGCAAATATTAATCTCGAATAAAATTCTTTAACAAAATTTTACCTTTTGGCATGCGGTTTTGTGCTAGTATATTTGATATGAGTATGAAATATGTTCCACTACACATACACACGGAATATAGCTTGTTGGACGGTGCGATAAGGGTTAAGGATTTATTCAAATTCGCAAAAGAAAACGACATGCCAGCTGTTGCAATCACTGACCACGGCACAATGTTTGGTGTCATAGATTTTTATAGAACTGCTCACGAAACAGAAGGCGTTAAAGGGCTTATTGGTTGTGAAGTGTACGTTGCAGACGGTGACGTAATAAACGATAAAACAACAAAAAAACAGCTTTATCACCTTGTTTTAATTGCAAAAAATAATGTTGGTTACCATAACTTAATCGAACTCGATTCAATTGCTTGTACTCAAGGTTTTTACTATAAACCTCGTATAAACAGAGAAATTCTTGAAAAATATTCAGAAGGTTTAATTTGTATTTCAGCGTGCATTGCGGGCGAACTTGCTCAAGCTGTGCTTAATGGTGACGAAGAAGGTGCAATTGAAGTTGCAAAATGGCATAAAAATTTATTCGGTGAAGATTATTACATCGAAATTCAAGATCATGGCTTAAAAGAACAAAAGCAATCTAACCCAACATTAATTAAAATTGCAAAACAATTAGGAATAGAACTTGTTATTACAAACGATAGCCACTATTTGAAAGCGGAAGATGCTCTTTGGCACGATACATTGCTTTGCGAACAAACAAAATCACTAAAAAGCGATCAAAACCGCATGAGTTTTTCAACAAATGAGTTTTATGTAAAAACCGCGGAAGAATTAAGAGTTGCATTTAATTGGTTAGATGACGAAACATTTAATAGGGCAATTGAAAATACGGTAAAAATTGCTGATAAATGCGATGTTGAACTTGAACTTGGAAAATCTCACTTGCCAAGTTACCCTGTTCCTGAAGGATATGACACAAACACTTATTTTGATTATTTGTGCCAAAAAGGTTTAAAAGAAAGATATGGCGACCCAATTCCTGATGACATTATGGAACGTTATCTTTACGAAAAAAGCGTAATTGATACAATGGGTTTCCCTGCGTACTTTTTAATTACTTGGGATTTTATCAACTGGGCAAAAGAAAATGGCATTCCGACGGGTCCAGGTCGTGGTTCTGCAGCAGGAAGTATAGTTGCGTATGCTCTTGGTATCACGCAAATTGACCCAATTTTCCATAAGCTCCTTTTTGAAAGATTTTTGAACCCTGAACGTATATCTATGCCCGATATAGATATCGACTTTTGCAAACGCAGACGCGGTGAAGTAATTGACTACGTAACCCAAAAATACGGAGAAGACCACGTATGTCAAATCATTACATTTGGCACACTTGCAGCAAAAGCCGCAGTTAAGGCAGTTGCAAGGGTTTATGATATTCCGTTTTCAGAAAGTAACAAAATTTCAGGCATGATTCCATCTGCCCCAGGAACTAAAATTGATGATGCCCTGCTTGATGGAATGGAACTTAAAAAACTTTGTGACAGTGACGCAAATGTTAAAAAACTTGTTGATGAAGCAAGACAAATTGAAGGTATTAAAAACCAAGTTGGAACACACGCAGCGGGCGTTATTATCTCTCACAAGCCGTTAGATAAAATTATTCCTATTGCGCTTTCAAAAGAAAAAACTGTTACAACTCAGTTCCCAATGGTGGATATTGAAAAAGTCGGTCTTTTGAAAATGGACTTTCTTGGTCTTGAAACTTTAACCATTGTATCTGATGCAATGGCGATGATAAAAGAACGTCATGGTGTTGAATTTGATATAAACAAAATTCCGCTTGACGATGAAAAAACTTTTGAACTTTTACAAAAAGGGCAAACAGATGCCGTGTTCCAGCTCGAAAGTTCAGGTATGAAAAAGCTTGTAAAAGAGCTTAAACCAACGGTTTTTGAAGATTTAGGTGCGCTCGTTGCGCTTTTCCGCCCTGGTCCTTTGGAATCTGGCATGATTAAAGACTTCGTGGATAGAAAACACGGAAGGCAAAAAATTGTTTATGCTCACCCGCTACTTGAGAGAATCCTGAAAGATACATACGGAACGCTCGTATATCAAGAGCAGATTATGCAGATTTTCCAAGACCTTGCAGGTTACACGCTTGGTGGTGCGGATATGGTTCGCCGTATGATGGGTAAGAAAAAACTCGAAGAAATGGCGAAGCAAAAAAGCATTTTCATTGAAGGTGCTGCAAAAAATGGAATGGCAGAAAAAGATTCTACAAAACTTTTCGAACAAATTGAAAGTTTTGCAAAATACTGTTTTAATAGAGCACACTCATCAGCATATGCTTTTGTTGCGTATCAAACAGCATATTTGAAAGCGCATTATCCAGTTGAGTTTATGTGTTCTATTTTATCAAGCCAAGCAGATAACCAAGATAAAACTCAATCGTACATTATGCAATGCCAAAACCTTGGTATTCAAGTGCTTCCGCCTGATATTAACAAAAGTGCTTCTTGTTTCTATCCAGACGGCAATAACATTAGATTTGGTTTGAACTCAATTAAAAACGTAGGTGGAGCCGTTATTGAAGAAATTGAAAAAGAAAGAGCAAAAAACGGCGAATTTACAAGTTTTGTTGATTTCTGCGAAAGAGTTGATTCAAAATGTTTGAACAAGAAAACTCTTGAAAGTCTTATT
>JAFVOZ010000067.1 GCA_017505585.1 bacterium | reverse complement strand
ATTGTTGTAATTAAATAATATTTTGTACGTGTTTTCTTTTTCAGGGGTTATGTTTTTGCTTGAAATTTTGTCTTTTGAAAGCAGTTTTATTTCAGCTGGGTCTTGGTTGTAAACAGCTTTCAAAACGTCTTGCATTTCTTCTTTTGCTTTTTTGCTGTACAAATGCGACGCGTCTTTACCTTTGCTTAAAACAAATCTATCTATAAGCCTTAGCTTCGCGTGAATAGAAATTTTTGGCGTTTTACCTTCCGATTTAAGCTCTTTCGAGAAAAAATCAGAGTTAATAAAGTCCATAAATTCCTGTGGAATATTTTGATAAATTGCTTCTTTGTATTCTTCTTCGCTTGAATTTTCATCAAGACCCAGATCGCTTTTTGAAAGCTTAAGAGCTTTTTTGATATTGTCATAAGGTTCATAGCCCATTCTTTCAACTCTTACAAATTCTTTTGCAACAGATGATTTTGTAATTGACATTTTTTCTTCGTTTGTATAGCAATTTATAAATGAAGTCAAAACGGATTTTTCAATTTTGCCGTGAGTCAGCTTTTTAATGATTTTGAATATTTCATTTTTATCGTTAAAATTGAGCTTTAGGTCTTCTTCATCAAGCAGCGAGTAGTTAATATCCAAAAGTGCAGAGTTTGTGATCCCTGTTTCTTCTTTGAATTTTTTAACACTTTCTTTAATGCTTTTTAAGCTCTTTGTAAAATCATCGATTGTGATTTTATCTGAAACTTTTTTAAAAAGCTTGATGGCAGATGAAGCGTCTCCGTTTTCGTCTTTAAATTCATCTAATTGCGAATTAAAGCTTTCAATTGAAACTATTTCTCTTTTTTCCAAGAAACTAATAAATTTCTTTATGCTTTCAATATCGCCGTCTTTTATAAAACTTTTTTTAAGTGTGTCATAAGGCGTTTTGATTTTGTTCTCACGTTTGCTTGATTGCGTCAAGAAATTTTTTGCAAATTTTTTGGCCTTTTTAAAAGTTGTTTCAGGGGTTCTTTTATCATGAATCGCTTTTAATACGTTCAGGCAAGTTTTAACATAACTTTCTTTTGAAAAATCCATTCCTGCGCTTTGGACATAATTCAAAACATCTTCTTCTGTTTCTAAATATTCGTAGAATGGCTTGAATTTTTCTTCGTATTCTTGCGTATTTTTAATATCAGATTTTTCCAGAAATTCAAATGCTTCTTTAAAACCGTTCCCGTGACCGTTTTCTTCAAATGTTTTAAATAAGGCTGGAAATGCAAAATATAATTTTATTGGCGAATTTAAATTATTTTTTTCTAATTTTTGTGCAAAATCAGGGTTATCTTCTTTAAATATACTTAATTCTTTAGCAAACTGCGGAAGCTTGTTGCTTTTTATGAATTTTACTTCAGGTATTGCAATGCAATTTTTTTCAATCAACCTGTATTCTTCGATGTTTGTTATATTTGCTTTTGTCAGGCTTGAAATAAGATTTCTTATATCATCTTTGGTGTTTGTGTTTTTGAATTTATTTTTGAAATCTTCATTATCTTGAATGTTGAACTTTGAAATGAAATTTAATGCTCTGCTGATTTGAGCAGGCGTATTTTTATCGCCAAGTTCGGCAGATAAAATTTCTGAATATTTTTCAACAATTTCTTCGCCGCTTTGACCTTTGAAAAATTCTTTAATTTCTTTATTGTCAGTATTTCTTAAGTAAGCATTAATTGCGTTGAATGTTGAATATGCGCTGTCTTTAGAATTTCTTAATTGCGCAGGGATTGCAAAATAATCGCTGTCTGAGAGTATGTTTTCGTCCGCAATATATTCAAGAATTTGCCCTGTGGACATATTTTTTATTTCATCAAATGTTTTGAAATAATTTTGCCAAACATATAGCCCTTCGAGCCCCTTGTAGAATTCTTCAACTTCTGTATTGCCTTTGTTTTTTGCTAAATATTTATTAAATTCTTTTTCAAATTCAAGATATTTTCTTTCGTTTACCTTGATTTCTTCCGTTGGTTTTCTTCTTGCTCTTTTGCATTCTGCGTTAAATTCTGCCAACTCTTCCGCGTTTTTAATGTTTGAATAAGCAAGAAGCTTGTATATTCTTGTGATATCTTCTTTCTTTTCTATTTTTCTGAAATTATGTTCAAGACTTTGCCCTAGTGCGATTAAGCTTTCATCGTTTTCGATTTTAAATTTTGCAATAAATTTGGCGATATCTTTTGCCTCAAGCCCAAGATCTGAGCTTTTAAGTGCGGTATAGATATTTTTGCAGGCGAGATATTTATTTTTTGCTTCTTCTTCACTTAAGCCTGTAGCTTCTGCGATTTCGCTTGGCATATTTTCAAAATTTTCAAGATATGTTTTAAATTCAACATCTAAGAGATTTTTTTCCGCAAGGGATTGAAATGTTTTTGGCTCAATGTCATATTTTATAAGCGTTTTTAAAAGCTCGATTTTGTTTTCTGCGCTTAATTTACTATCGGTCTTGGTGAAATTTATACTGGTTTTTGCAGACTGATTTTTTTCGGTTTTATCTAAATGGCGAGTTGGAACGGTTACAAGTTTGCCGTCATATTCTAAAAGTTTTTCTAAATATTCCTTAAACCCAAAAAGATTTGCACCGTTTGTTTCATAGTAATAGTCAATAATTTCGCGGTAATTTTGGTAAATTATTTCGCCTGTTTGTTTCTTTTTAGTGGTTTCAATTTCAGATAAAATCAGGTCTAATTCTTCAACTTTTTCATCAGTGTCTTTTGAGTCGATAAACTCGCCAAAAGTCATTGTGTCGGAACTGTATTCCCTTAAATACCTTTCATAAGTATTTAAATCTATTAGGTTGTCACCAAGGAAATAAATTGTCTTGAAAATGTCCTTGGGTGTATCAAAAGCATCAAAGTCATTTTCGAGCGCGGAAAACTTTTCTCTGAATTGTTCTGGCGTTGAAACTCTGAATAATTTTAATAATTTTTGATAATATTCTAGTGCTTGCGTGTTTTCCTCAAACGTGCGTTCTTGGATGACGCCTTCGCTTAAAACTTCTTTGAACTCATTAAAGTATTTATTATCAAGTGCACTTCGCATTGTCAAAAAAGTCAGGATATCGATTTCTGTTGTTTCGAGAGCACTGTATTCCTTTGCAACTTTCACAAAATCATTGGGACTCTTAACTTTGTTCGCTATTAAAATTTTAAATACTTCCTCTATAAGGTCTTTATCATGCGGTGTCTTTTGAAAGGCAGACCTAAAGAATGGTCTAATGCTTTCATCTTTTTTAACACTATGCATAATATCGTCTTCGAGGCTCGCAACAGCTGCAAATAGTTCAGTTAATGATTTGTTTAAATCCAAGTGTTTAAACATTTGTTTCTCTTGGTTATCCAGCACCACTTCTTTGATAGAATATTTGTCTAATTTCCTATCGTAGGTTGCCATAAGATAACGTGTGTTATTCTCGAAACGATAGTAGCTCACATCCTGAATCTTTGCCATATCAAGCAATTCCTGCACGTTTGCGTATTTTAGTATATCAAATAAACCTTCGCCAATTTCGCAATTGTGATATGGTGAATTTTTGCTTTTAATTCCTTCCAAGAATTCTTCGTTTTTTCTAATTGTTTCATCATTGTAATAAATGCATTTGTCAACAATTATCTGTTTTTCTGGGATATCTTCTTTGAAACCCTTAAAACTTGGCTTCGATTTTATGAAACTATCTTTTTCTCTTCCCCATATAAAGTGATTGCCTTTTTGCAAATTTGGCAATTTTATTTCTTGTATGTTGTTAATGCGGCTGATTTTCATATGATTATCTAAAACTTATCAAGATTTAAATTTGCTATTCGCATTTGCATTTTTTGTTATGAATAAGCGAGCTGATAAATGCCAAAAGAATAAATACAAAACCGATTAGCCCTGTTACAACTTCAGGCACTTCTTTGACTGCCGAAACCATCATCAAAAGCGCAAGAGCACCAATTGCCCAGTGTGCGCCGTGCTCTAAATATAAAAATTGCGCCAAGGTTTTCTTTTTTAACATAAGAATTGTAAGAGAACGCACAAACATTGCGCCAATCGTAAGTCCGATTGTGATAATTATAATGTCTTTGCTGAGTGCAAACGCCCCGAGAACGCTATCTAAAGAAAATGATGCATCAATAAGCTCTAAATACATAAAACCAACGATACCAGTGCATTTTACAGTATTGGCACAAGCTTCCAAATTTGCTTCTGCCTTTTTTTCAAGCCTTGCAACCATAAAATTGATTACCTCATAAATTGCAATTCCGATAATTCCTGATTTTAGAATTGCATAGCCGTAATGCGGAAAAGTAACAAAGTGAACGGCAAGAACCATAAGCCCCGTGATAATTGCTTCAATCCCTTTGAATTTGTCAAGTTTGCACATTACTTTTTCAACTGGTGAAATCCAATGAACAGTTTTTTCGCAATTGAAGAAATAATGCATAAATAGCATCATCAAAAACGCTCCGCCGAAAGTTACGATTGGCGCGTGGGTTTGGTGAAGATAATGTGCGTATAATGTTGAATTTGTGAATGCAATTTTTCCGACTTCAACAGGGTTGATTTTTGCAAAAATCGAAACAACTGCTATCGGAAATAAAAACCTCATACCGAAAACAGCAATTGCAATGCCCCAAGTAAGAAACCTTTTTTGCCACTTTTCAGACATATTTTCAAGTTTCATGGCATTAACAACAGCATTGTCAAAAGAGAGGCTAATTTCAAGCACGCTTAAAACAAATACAATAAAAATTGCCTGCAAACCACTACCTGGGGCAACATGTTCCGCCCAAAAATATGCCGCAGGAAACCCGAGTGCCGTTAAAATGTATGAACCTAAAAAATAATTTCCCATAATTCCGCTTTTCTTTCTGTTAATTAATTTGATATCTAATTTATTTTATACAATCTTTTTGTGTTTGTATGCAATCAAGTCTTGGAAGGACTAATTCGTTTTGTAATTCAATTACGATGGGCTTCCCTACTTTCTTTTTATAATGGAGCCCAGGGGTAATGACACCGAGCAAGAGTCCAACCCCGCCACCTATTGGCATACCAAAAACAAGACAACCCGTGCCTGCTGCGCTTGCGGCCGAGCCTATTGCAGCACCTGCACCTGCGCCAATCCCAAATAACCCAACCGTCCAAGCTGCCGCTTTTCCGACTGCCGCCCAAGATGAGCGTTTCAAGACGTTACCTTTTGTGTTCGGAAGTGCACAAAATTCAAATGTTTCTCCGCTTGGAAAAATTACCTTGTCAAAGACCATATAAACTTTTGCGTTTCTGTTGAACACTTTGGGTTTTATGATTTTTTGAATTACGCCACAGATAATTGTGCCTTCAGGAAGAAGCCTTGTTCCTTCTATTGTTGTCAAACCTTCTTTTAGTGAAAAATCAACTCTTTCGCCAACAACCGCTGTTTTTGAGTTGAAATTTGAATTAAACGTAATTTTAAGCAAATTATGTTGAAGAATCACTGCTTCATCGTCCATAATGTTTATTTGATTAAACGCATTTTTTTTAACGGGTTTAATATGCTCTATTTTATAATCATAGGCCAAGGCAGGTGTTACATTTGCACTTGCAAGTAATATTAGCATTAATGTTGCAATTATTTTTTTAATACTCAACATAATTTCCTCTGTAACTCTTTTGCGCTTCGATTCTAGCATATTTTTATTTTGCATTCAACAATGCAGTAATTAATACAGTTTTCTTATTTTGTAATTTATGTTAGAATTTTTAGTACTTTAAGGAGAGGTGTCCGAGCGGTTTAAGGTGACGATCTCGAAAGTCGTTGTAGGGGTGACTCTACCGTGGGTTCGAATCCCACCCTCTCCGTTTTTTATTTTTTTTACAATGCTATATTGGTATCAAAAAATTTTTATTATTTGTTTTGTAGATATATGATTAATTTATTTCCCCATAAAATTAATTTTACTGCTTCGCTTGATAATCAAGCAAGAACTAAGAAAAATAAAGATAGAGACTATGCTTCTATTAATCATCAGATGCGCAAATACACACTTCTCAATCAGGAATTTGAGCGTCAAATAAGCTTTTTGCAGCAAGAGATTTCGTCTATGGCCTCATATTATCAAAATTCAGATGCAGCACAAAGAGCGGACATAGAGAAAAAAATAGAAAGCAAAAAACAAATAATTGAGGATTTGCATAAACAGATAGAAAGTAATCGTGCCTTATCTTCTGCGCTTTGGTACGGTTACCACGAAAGATTGTAATTGCACTTGTAATCTGCTTATTGTTTATGGAGTTATTTTTCTCCAATTCTATTTGAATTATTTTTAATTCCGCCTTTTGCATGTTTTGGCAATTTTTTAACCAAAAAATACTTTAATAACATAGAGGATAGCTATGTTTAAAATTGGTCAAATAACCACAAACTTTCAAAAGCTTGATACCCTAGAGATGCCATCTTGTCCTGATTCTGGTTGCTCGCCTGCTCAGGCACCAGATAGTCTTTGCGCTTTTAAAAAATTAGATGAGGCGCGCTCAGCGTACGGCAAGGCCTTTGTGAGTGGTACTGGGTCATCAAAGCCTGTTGCAAATACGACCACTAAATCAACTTACACAGCAAAGCAAGTAGAGAAAATTTTAAAAGATTTTTTAAAAAATGATAAATACAAAATCAGTTCGTTTGATTCAGTTTTTTCAAATTTAGATAAACTTGATTATGAGAATATCGAAACACACTTGAAAAATTTAAAAATATTTATGGGTGGACCTTCGAATTTCAAAGAAAAAGTTGTTCAAAACGGCTATTTTTATTCAAAAGATGGCGCGGAAGCTTTCGCTGTTTTGCTTGAAATATTAAGCACAAAAGCCCTTAATGGCAGAATTTCCCCTTTTCATATTGCGCTCAGTAATTATAAGGCTGAAGATGTTTTAATTCTCAAAAATAGAGGCTTGTTAACGTCTGCGAATATAGATAATTCAGACAGGCTCAATAAACTTGCAAAAATGGATGATAATGAATTTGAAGAATATTTTAACCGTGCGCAAGAGAGCATTAAAAAAACGGGCTTTACGTATGAGCAATTACGCACAAGATTAATTAATGAAGTTACAAATATTGATAACAGTTATTACGCTAAAAATTTTATTAAAAGCGGAATTAACGAAGAATCAGTTGTGGCGCAGCTGGAAGTCCTAGAAATTATAAAGCAATATCCGATAAAATTTAATTCATCTTTATGTTCACTGCTAGGAATTCTCGATATCGATAATGCTAAATATTGCAAAAGTGTCTTATTGAGCATGATGAAAAGGGCAGATATTTCTCCTGGTGTTGTTATTGAATTGGTTGCGCGCGCAAATAAAGACAATGAAAAAGTTTTAATTGATTTGATTGGAAACCAAGATATTCCTCTTGAAAAAATAAGTGAATATTTGCCGGAAGATGGCGAGGTTACAAAAGAAGCCGTATTGCGCAATATAGATAATGACCCTTTTGTCAAAACAACTCGCGCAATTGCAAATCTTGATATTGATTTAAAGCCAAAAAATGTTTCTGTTGAGCCATTAGACCCACGAAATATTTCAGAAGACGCTCTGGTTCTTGTTCATTTGACAAAATATGAGCCCGAAAATGGTGTGATTTTATCAACCAGAGACAAGCTTGGTGGCTCAAGAAATAGTGTTCATTTTACTTTGAATCACCCTGTAGCTTCGCATAGAGGAGGAGATTGGGATAATTCTGATTATGCGATTATTATGCCCTTTACCGCTGCAAAACAGGCAAATGATGCGGGTAAATTCATAGAAGGTATGCCAAATGATTTATATACCAATGGTTCTGTAAAAATACCCGAAGGTTCCATTCTGGTTAAGCAAAATTCAGAATTAGAAAATGGCAAGGTTAAAGTGTCTGAACACCCAACCATTAAGGGTGTGAAAATTCTTGAAACCGCACTATTTCCTCATCAAGTTGTTCCAAAAGTAATAGAAAAGATGGGTTACACTCATTGTGAAGCAAACGGACCTTGCGGCTTGTTTAGCTATGGAAAAAATAAGGGCAGAAATATCGATGATGCTATGGAAAATTTCTATTCTTGGGGCGATTTTTGCAAAACTCAAAATATAATGCCAACACGTCACACAGGTAGTGCAGGCGATATTGCTGAAAAGTTAATTGAAGATATTGGAAAGCTTGCACATCCAAACACTTGGGTATTTGGTGAAAATGCCGATAAAGGTAAGAACTATAAAAAAAGTATACTGCAAGCAATAGAAACAATTAAAGATTGGACCAAAAAAGGCTATTTTGTTAGCTATGATTTGGATAAGCTTAAACATATAGTTGAGAAAAGCCCTACTCCAAAGGCTGCTCTTGATGAAATTCAAAACAAGTTAGGTTTTCATCCAACCATTAACTATGATTATTGCTATACCTGTTCTCTAAACCACCCTTTAGAGATCTATCGCGAATGGGTGCTAGGAGTTGATAACCCTGACGGATTGAAGCAACTTCTGTTAGACGAAATGAAATATGATTAATTTTTTAGCTAAACAATTAGAGAAGGCTCGAGTTTTATTTAAATAGTGAAATTAGTCACGATTTATTTTTTAATCGTGCCGCATTGTCACTGTTAATAAAATCTTAATATCTTCTGTGGCTTATGTTCTTGACATATTAATTGTACGTAATACAATTTTAAATAAGGAAATAAATCACAATTAAGGAGATTAAATTATGCCGAAAGTAAAAGAAAAAGCAACAGAAAAACCGGTGGCAACAGGTGCTGTTGACACAATCGAAGCTTTAAATGAACTATTAGATAGAGTTCAAAAAGCACAAAAAGAATTTTCAAAATTCTCACAAGAACAAGTGGACAAAATCTTTAAAGCAGCTGCAACTGCAGCTGATAAAGCTCGTATTCCTCTTGCAAGAATGGCTGTTGAAGAAACAGGCATGGGTGTTCTTGAAGATAAAATCATCAAAAACCACTTTGCATCAGAATACATCTATAACAAACACAAAAACGCAAAAACATGCGGAATTATTAATGTTGATAAAGAAAATGGAATTAAAACAGTTGCTGAACCTTTGGGTATTTTAGCAGGCATCATTCCGACAACTAACCCGACTTCAACAGCAATTTTTAAAGCTTTAATTGCTTTAAAAACAAGAAATGGTATCGTTTTCTCACCACACCCAAGAGCAAAAGCATGCACAATTGAAGCTGCAAAATTAGTTTTAAATGCCGCAATTGAAGCAGGTGCTCCAAAAGATATTATCGGTTGGATTGATGTTCCTTCAATGGAATTATCTGATGCCTTATTGCACCATAAAAACATCGCTGCAATTTTAGCAACAGGTGGTCCTGGTATGGTTCTTGCAGCATACTCTTCAGGTAAACCGGCTCTTGGTGTTGGTCCTGGTAATACTGCTGCAGTTATTGACGAAACAGCTGACATCAAAATGGCGGTTTCTTCAATTCTTATGTCAAAAACCTTTGATAACGGTATGATTTGTGCTTCTGAACAATCAATCATTGTTATTGAAGATATTTATGAAGCAGTTAAAAAAGAATTTATTTACCGTGGCGCATACCTTGTTAATAAAGAAGAAGAAAAGAAAATGATTGAACTTCCATTTATTGACCCTGCAAGAGGTACTGCTCACCCGCTTATCGTTGGTCAACCTGCTGCAAAAATTGCTGAACTTTCAGGTTTCACAATTCCTGAAGATTCAAAAATCTTACTTTGCGAAAGAGAAAAGCTTGATTGGGAAGATCCATTCTCAAGAGAAAAACTTTCTCCAATCCTTACAATGTATAAAGCTAAATCATTCGAGGAAGCAGCTGAAATGGCTTACGAATTAGTTTTAAAAGGTGGCGCAGGTCACACTTCAGTTCTTTACACTGATGAAAGAAAAGAAGACAGAATTAACGCATACGCTGAAAAAATGCCTTCTTGCCGTATATTAATCAACTCTCCATCATCTCAAGGTGGTATTGGTGATTTATACAACTTCAAACTTGAACCATCACTTTCACTTGGTTGTGGTTCTTGGGGTGGAAACGCTGTTTCAGGAAACATTGGTGTAGAACACTTATTAAATTACAAAACCGTAGCTGAAAGGAGAGAAAATATGTTATGGTTCAAAGTTCCTCCTAAAGTATATTTCAAAAGAGGTTGTACAGACTTGGCACTTAGAGAATTGAAAGGTAAAAAACGTGCATTCATCGTAACTGACCGTTTCTTATTTAACTCAGGTGCAGTAGATAATATTACAAGAGTATTAGATGAAATCGGTATTGATCACCAAGTATTCTTTGATGTTAAACCTGACCCAACACTTGCAACAATCAATCCAGCTATGGAAATTGTAAGGCCATACGAACCAGACGTAATTATTGCTCTCGGTGGTGGTTCTCCAATGGATGCAGGTAAAATTATTTGGTTATTATATGAACAACCTGACACAAACTTCGAAGATATCTCAATGAGATTTATGGATATCAGAAAAAGAATTTGCCAAATTCCTGAACTTGGTAAAAAAGCTGAAATGGTTTGTATTCCAACAACATCAGGAACAGGTTCCGAAGTTACACCATTTTCTATCATTACAGATGAGAAAACTCATTACAAATATGCAATTGCTGATTACGCATTAACTCCAAATATGGCAATTGTTGACCCTAACTTTGTTGATGGTATGCCAAAAGGCTTAACTGCAGCATCAGGTATTGACGCACTTGTTCACTCACTTGAAGCTTATGTTTCAGCGTTAGCAACTAACTTCACTAACTCAAATGCACTTGAAGCAACTAAATTAATCTTCAAATATTTAGCTCGTTCATACAACGAAGGTGCAGCTGACCCTGTTGCCAGAGAAAAAATGCACTATGCCGCAACAATTGCAGGTATGGCATTTGCAAATTCATTCCTTGGAATTTGCCACTCTATGGCACACAAACTAGGTGCAATGTATAGCATTCCTCACGGTGTTGCAAATGCATTGCTTATCCGTCAAATTATCAAATACAATGCGACTGATAAACCTACAAAACAATGCATCTTCCCACAATACAAGTTCCCGAACGCAAAAGCAAAATATGGTCAAATTGCTGATGAAGTTGGTCTTGGTGGCAAAAATGATGATGAAAAAGTCGAACTACTTATTAAAGCAGTTGACGAACTTATGACAGAAATCAACCTTCCAAAATCAATCAGAGAATTTGGGGTTAAAGAAGATGAATTTATGCAAAATCTAGACATTCTTGTTGAACGCGCATTCGACGACCAATGTACAGGTGCAAACCCAAGATATCCACTTATGAAAGATATCAAGAAAATCTTCTTAGACGCTTACGAAGGTATTGTATAAACAAATCAAATAAGGGCTTTGCATATTAAAAAATGTAAAGCCCCTTTTTATAAAAAGCGTGGAATGGTAAAATGAAAAGAAGATCTTAAAAAGGTTAGAAGATATGAAAATTCCTGAAAAAGTTATAAATAGGTTATCATTATATCATTTTATTCTTGAAGATTTGAAAGAGTCTGAACAATTTATTTCAAGCACAAAAATAGCCGGTCTTTTGAATATTGACGATTCGCAAGTCAGAAAAGACTTGAAATACCTTGAAAATTCGGGCAAATGCCGAGTGGGATATAAAACGCAAGAACTTAAAAAAAGAATTGAAGAATGCCTTGGTTTTAAAAATAAAAGAGATGCTTTTATTATCGGTGCTGGCAACTTGGGTTCTGCTCTTGCGAAATACGACAGTTTTAAGGATTATGGCTTAAATATTCTTGCAATGTTTGACAAAGATCCTAAGAAAATTGGAACATCAATAAATGGGAAAGAGGTTTTTGATTTTGACAGAATTGCGAATTTAATCAATCGATTGAATGTGGATATTGCAATTTTAACCGTTCCGAGAGAATCCGCCCAAAAGATTGCAAACTATCTTTCAGGTGCGGGTATAAAATATATTTGGAACTTTACGCCTTGCGTTTTGGAAGTGCCAAAATCAGTGAAGGTTTGGAATGAAAATCTTATTGGAAGTTTTTTACAATTTACTAACGATGAAATAGAGAGAAGCTAAAATGACAACAGAAATTAAAGTTTGTATGGGTAGTGCCTGCTTTGCAAAAGGCAATCAGGAAAACCTTGAATATATAAGACAATATATAGAAGAAAACAATTTAGATTCAAAAATTACTATAATCGGCTCATTGTGCGAAAACAAATGTGAATGTGGTCCAAGAATTATAGTGAATGACAAAGAATACACTAACGTGAAAACATACGATTTAGATAAAATTTTGGAAGAAGTAAAATAAAAGAGGCAAATAATGGACAAGCAATATCCAGTTTATACCTTAAAAAACGAATGCAATGACTGCTATAAATGCATTAGAAGCTGCCACGTGAAAGCAAATTCGAATACAGGGCGGAAATGCTTCAGTTATAAATGATAAGTGTATTGCTTGCGGACATTGTGTTACTGTTTGTCCTGTCGGTGCAAAAAAAGTAAGAAACGATATTGAAAAAGTTAAAACACTTTTGCTTACTGGTAAAAAAGTTTATGTATCTCTTGCGCCAAGTTGGGCGGGTGTTTATGATTTTTCGAAAGAAAAAATGATTGCGGTGCTTAAAAAACTTGGTTTTGCAGGCGTTTCAGAAACCGCTCTTGGCGCACAAGAAGTTTCAATTCAGACAGCCAAAAAGCTCAATGAAGTTGATGCAGGTTTATATATTTCTTCTGCTTGCCCTGTGATTGATGATTATATCAGATGTTATAGACCTGAATTTGCAAAATACATCACACCGATTGCATCTCCTGCACTCACTCATTGTGGTCTTTTAAAAGATAAATTGGGGGACGATATTAAGGTTGTCTTTATTGGGCCTTGCATTGCGAAGAAAAATGAGGCTGATAAACATCCTGATTTAATGGCTGCGGCACTCACTTTTGATGAGTTGAATTACTGGATTAAAGAAGAATTTATTGATATCGAAAAAATTGAGGCTAATTCTACTTATCAATTTGTTCCTGAAGCTGCGTATGAAGGTTCGCTTTATCCGATTGAAGGCGGGATGAACGAAACAATTAAGCAGGTTGGCATCAAAAACAACGACGTAACTTTTATTGCAATTAGTTCTTTGGAAGATTTTGACAAAGCTTTGCAAAATATTGATCCGACAAAAGTAGAAAATAAAATTTTTGTTGAAGCACTTGCATGTTCAGGCGGTTGTATAAACGGACCTTCTCTTGCAAGCGAAAAGTCAAAAATTTTAATCACTTCAGATATTTATGCAAACATTCAATACAGAGAAGAAATTCCGACTGAGCCGAGAAAAGTTGTTCCTGTTGAATATGTTCCGGACCCTGTTCAAAAGACAGAGTATACAATGGAACAAGTAACAAAGGCATTAAAGAAAATTAGCAAACACACAATTGAAGATGAATTAAACTGCTCTGGTTGCGGTTATGCAAGTTGTAGAGAATTTGTAAACGCTCTAATTGCAGGCGATGCTGAGCCTTCTCAATGCGTTTCTTATATGAGAAAAATTGCAGTAAGAAAAGCGGCAGCAATGCTCAGGTGTATGCCATCTGCTGTTGTAATTGTTGATTCGAACATGGAAATAGTTGAAGCAAATGATTCTTTTGCGCATATGTTTTTAACTGATGAAATGTATGAAATATTTGCTTCTCGCCCTGAGGGTCTTGCTGGTGCATGTATAGATAGAATTGTTTCATTCCCTGAGTTGTTTAAATCAGCACTTGATACAGGTAAAGAAATTCACCAAGAACATTATGTAATTAAAAATAAAGTATATGATATCAGTATATTTACAATTGAAGACAACGAGCTTATAGGTGCAGTGATTTCAGATGTTACGCGATCTGAAATGGACAGAACAAAAATTGCACGAAGAGCACGCGAGGTTATTACAAAAAACATCGCAACCGTTCAAGAAATTGCAAGCTTGCTTGGGGAGCACATGGTTGAAACAGAGTTGCTTTTAAGCTCAATTGCAGAAGATTATGACACAAGTTCCGGAGTTGATACGGATGTTCATTGATATTGCTTGTTCGCAAAAAAAGAAATACAACCAAAATGCCTATGGTGATTTTTTCACATCAGGCAGATTTCCTAATATGAACAGGCTTGTAGCGGTTTTATCCGACGGGCTTGGAAGCGGAATTAAAGCAAATATTTTGGCTTGTATGACATCTACAATGCTTCTTAAATTTCTGGAAAATTGTTCTGATATTGAAAAATCTTGTGAAATTATTATGAACTCACTTCCTGTTTGCAAGGTTCGCGGAATTAGCTATTCAACATTTTCGGCAATCGACTGTTTTGAAAACGGCAAAGCAAAAATTGTTGAAGAAGGAAACCCTGATTTTATTTGGATTAGAAATGGTGAAGTTTTAAAACCCGAATTTCAAACAATTCAATCAAAAGATTTTAAAAATCGCAAAATGAAAGTTTACGATATTCAGCTTGAAAAATTCGACAGAATTATTTTCTGCTCAGACGGCGCAACACAGGTTGCAATGGGAACAAAGGAATATCCTTTAGGTTTGGAAAGAAGCGGTTTGATTAAAATAATTTTGAAGAAATTAGAACTTGAACCTGAAATCTCCTCTAAAGATTTAAGCGAATATTTGGTGCGTCAAATTCAATGTATTGCACCCAAAAAAGAGCTGAAAGATGATACCTCAATTGTTTCAATATATTGTAGAAACCCAAGGGAATCTTTGATTTTTACTGGTCCTCCGTTCCATGGTGAAAAAGATTCTTATTATGCTAGAACTTTTATGGAATTCAAGGGTAAAAAAGCAATATCTGGTGGAACAACTGCAAATATCATCTCTCGCGAAATGAATATTTCAATCAGTACGGATGTTTCAACAAACAGAGGAAAACTTCCTGGATTATCAAAAATGGAAGGAATTGACCTTGTGACAGAAGGTATTTTAACGCTTACAAAAACATTGGAATATCTGCAATTGGGCCGCGCTGAAGATGATGCAGCAAAAATCCTAATGGATTTTCTTCTCGATTCGGATGTAATTAATTTTCTTGTGGGAGCTCAAATGAATAAAGCTCATTATGACCCAAGTCTTCCGATTGAGATTAAAATAAGAAAAAATGTTATACAGCAAATGGCAAAAGTTTTGGAAGAAAAATATTTGAAAAGAGTAAATGTACAATTTATATAAAATGTGTTAAAAGTGAAGGTAATGTATTTTTAAATGCTATATGAAAAGGAGCTAGTTATGGAAAAAATTTCGGTAAAAGTGTGTTTAGGTACAACTTGTTTTGTTATGGGCGGAAGTAATTTACAAGAGTTGAACGATATCATCCCAAGAAAATATGGCGATAAAGTTGAAGTTATGGGAAGTAACTGCCTTGGCTTGTGTTCAATAAACTGGGAATATTCAAGAGCTCCGTATGTAAAAGTTGATGAAGAGATTGTTCATGAAGCAACTGTTGAGAAAGTTTTAGCGGTAATTGATAAAAAATTAGGAAATTAGGAATGAGTAACTTAGGACAAGCAATACACATAAAAAAAGAAATTTTAATTAGGATAATCAAAGCGTTTTTATCTGAAGATTTTGAAAAACAAGCAAGATTGATTCCTTATGTTATGCGACCAAAAGGTATGGAAGTGCCTTATAGATGTTGCGTATACAAGGAAAGAGCTATTATTAAAGATAGAACAATAGCCGGGCTTGGTTTTCCGATTGAAGAAGATGACGAAACAGTTTCTCTTGCAGATTATGCTCGCGAGGCACTTGAAAGAGAAGAAATCAGCGATAAAAACTTGACAGTATTGCAAGCGGCTTGCAAAGGTTGCGCCACAAACAGAATATATGTAACTGACCTGTGTCAAGGTTGCGTTGCAAGACCTTGTGTTAATTCTTGCAAATTTGGTGCAATTTCAATTGTCAACGGCAAATCTGTAATTGATGATTCAAAGTGTAAAAAATGCAAAATGTGTGTTAATGCTTGTCCGTATAACGCAATTGTTAAAGTTACTGTGCCTTGTGAAGACTCTTGCCCTGTTGGTGCTATCAAAAAAGATGAAACAGGCTTTGCGAGCATTGATTATGAAAAATGTATCAATTGTGGTAAATGTACTGCGGCTTGCCCATTTGGTGCGGTTCATGAAAGAAGCCAAATTGTCGATATTTTAAAAGCAATGAAATCAGACAAAAGAGTTATTGCTCTTGTTGCGCCTTCGATTGTTGGCCAATTCCCGGGCACAATTTATCAATTAAAAACAGCAATGATAAATTCGGGCTTTGATGATGTATTTGAAGTTGCGCAAGGTGCAGATATAACAGCAAACAATGAAGCAAAAGAGTTTATGGAGCGCATTGAAGAAGGGCAAGACTTTATGACAACTTCTTGCTGTGCAGGTTATAATCAGTTAATCAAAAAGCATTTGAGTGAAATTCAACCTTTTGTTTCTGATACCAAAACGCCAATGTACTACACTGCAGAAATAGCAAAACAACATTATCCTGACGCAAAAATTGTATTTGTTAGCCCATGTGTTGCAAAACGTGCTGAAGGCTTTGAAAACGAAAATGTTGATTATGTTATGAATTACGAAGAGCTTGGTGCATTGTTTGTTGCGAAGAAAATTCAAATTACAGAACTTGAAGAAACACCATTTATTGTTGAATCTTCAAAACAAGCTCGCATTTTTGGATACTCGGGTGGCGTTGCAGAATCTGTTACAATGTCTTTGCCTGACGAAGAACTTGTTAAACCTTGTATTATAAACGGGCTCAACAAAGAAAGTATTAAAACTTTGAAAAAATATGCGGCTACAGGTAAATGTGAAGGCGGCTGCAATTTGGTTGAGGTTATGTGTTGCGAAGGTGGCTGTATTGGCGGTAACGCTACGCTAAATACTCAAAGAATAGCCAAAAAGGCAATTGATAATTTGGCAAACAATAGCCAAGATATTCCTAAAGTAGAGTAAGTATAGGAGAAAAGTCGAATGTTAAATTGGGAAAAAGAATTAAATATTGATGAAATTAAAGAAATCAGAACTCGCTCAACCGTTTATTTTGGTTGTGGTGCAATTAAAAAAATAAAAGACATTGCAAAAATCTATTCTGAAAGAGGGATTGATAAAGTTGTCGTAATGTCAGGCAGAAGTGCATATAAATCAACAGGCGCGTGGGATGTTGTTGAGAGCGCGTTAAAAGAAAATAATATTGCTTATGTAAACTATGATAAAGTAACGCCAAACCCAACAACCGATGCTATTGATGAAGCAGCAAAACTCGCGCGTGAATTTGGTGCAAAAGCCGTTATTACAATTGGTGGCGGTTCTCCAACAGATGCTGGTAAATCCGTTGCAATTTTGCTTAAATATCCAAATGAAACAGGAAGTTCTCTGTATGAATTTAAATTTACGCCAACAACTGCAGTTCCTGTTGTTGCAATCAATTTAACACATGGGACAGGAAGTGAAACAAACAGATTTGCAGTTGCGACAATTCTTGAAAAAGACTACAAACCCGCGATTGCCTATGATTGCATATATCCTGAATTTGCAATTGATGACCCTGATTTGATGCTTGGCTTATCACCAAATCAAACAAGATACGTTTCAATTGATGCGGTAAACCACGTGGTTGAAGCTGCGACGACTCTTGTTGCTTCTCCTTATTCAGTTACTCTTGCAAGACAAGTGATTGAGCTTGTTGTTAAATATTTACCAAAAGCAATTGCAAATCCAAAAGATAGAGAAGCAAGATATTATCTTTGCTATGCCGCAATGATTGCAGGTGTTTGTTTTGATAATGGATTATTACACTACACCCATGCATTAGAACACCCGTTGAGTGCCTTGAAACCTGATTTTTCACATGGGCTTGGGCTTGCGATATTGCTTCCTGCGGTCGTTAAAAACATATATTCAGCGAAAGCCGAAACATTGTCTTATATTTTAGAACCAATGGTGGCTGATGCAACAACTGCGGAGTCCGCATCTGAAGGAGTTTATAATTGGTTAAAATCAGTTGATGTGCCAAATAAATTAAAAGATGAAGGATTTACCGAAGCTGATGTTGAAAAACTTGTCGAACTTGCATTTACCACGCCTTCTTTGGATGGACTTCTTTCGCTTGCGCCGACTAAAGCAACAAAAGATGCAGTTAAAGCAATTTATACCGAATCTTTATAGTAACTATTTATAAAGAAATAGCAGGGTAGAAAATCTACCCTGCTTTTTGTATCGAATCATTTTTTGTAAATTCTGCTTGTTTTGCGTAATCATAAATTGCTGCACCGGATTTTAGATATTCAAAAATAGCTCCTCCAATTTCTTCTGTTGGGTCGAAATAACAACAGGCGCTTGGGTTTGTACTTTGTTTAATCAGCATTTTATTTAATGGTCCAAAAGCTTCAATTGGTCTTGTTTTACGGTAAATTCCAGCCAACATTACCTGCACATTTGGAGAATTTGTATCATTGAATCTTGATAAAGTCGGATATAATTTCTCTGCACCTTGAACCTTGTTATCAATCATTTTGTCTATAACATAAAGTCCTTCAAGAATTTGTTTTTCATCATTTGCTGTTTTTAAGAAATTCTCAATAACGGGCAGCGCATGATCTGCTTGTTCCATTATTCCTGCTACTCTTTTTTCATCAAATTCGCAATAGTTTTTGTCTTTTGTTGGCATTTTAACTCCAACACCAAGATTGCCTACGTGATACTGTATTATTGGACAAATTTTTGTCATATT
>JAFVOZ010000066.1 GCA_017505585.1 bacterium | reverse complement strand
TTTTGGTGTTGATAATTTAAGAATAGATGTAATGTCTGGGGATAGTTCAAGAGAAAGCATAAGTGCAATTGATGAGCTTATCGAATACACAACACAAGTTCAAGGGCGCATTGGAAGTTCAATGAATGCACTTGATTCAGTTCTTGGAAATAATACACAAACACAAATCAATTTGGTTGATAGTAATTCAAGATTAATTGATGCAGACATTGCAAGAGAAAGTGCTGAAGTTGTTAAAACACAGATAAGACAAAATATGACAGCATCACTTCTTACTCAAACTGGCACAAACATGAGCCAGATTGTGCTTGCACTTTATGGGTTGTAACAAATAACTTGAAAAACATCCACTTTTTATTGTAGAGAATCCACACAGTAATTAATCTTCACTTGAGCAAATTTTAATTCTTCGAGTTGGCTCTTCACCCACACTTTTTGAAGACAACCCGTGAGATTCAATTAATTCATGTTGCAATTTTCTTATGTGCGTTGGTTGCGGCTCAAGCTCGACTGATTCAGAACCTTCTTGAATTTTGGCTATAGCCGCACGTGCCTCATTTAGTGCAACTTCGGCTTCGTCCAAGTAGCCAACAACAGGACGCTCTTCCATATCGCCTTGAGTTAAATTAAGTGCATCTTTGAGCACCTTTTGAATTTGCGACATAGAATTTGTGCGCACAAAGAAAACAGGAAGATGATATTCATTCGCAACTGACAAAATTTTCGTACCACCTTTTGCAAAGTTTTTATGAGCAATCACAAAATCCGCATCTTCAATATTTCGCACAATTTCAGCTGAAATATCAAGACGCTCGATTATTTTATCCACAATTGAGCGCGAAACTGCGTAAATATAAAACTTCTTATGTTTTTTGGTTTGATTAATATATTTTTGACGATTAAACCCGAAACTTAAAGAGCTTTTTTCATCCTCAATTTCTTGCTTTTTGGGAGCCTCTTCTTTGGCGGGTTGAATTGGGGTTGTTTGGTCAACTTTTCTGATTTCAGGAGTAATTGGCCAACCTCTTAAAATATGGTCAACTGCTTCTGCTGTATCTTTATAAACAGCAAGAGTGTTTCTATCGATAATTTCAATAACAATATCAAATGTTGGGTGTTTTTCGCGCTCAAGAACAGTTTTTTGGCAGCCTCTGTGCTTTGCCTCATCATCTCCCAAGGTAACAGATTGAACGCCACCTACAAGGTCATTCATAACAGGGTTTTTAATAAGATTTTCAAGCGTGTTCCCATGTGCCGTTGCAATAAGCATTACACCACGTTCAGCTATTGTTCTTGCAGCTTGCGCTTCAAATTCGTTCCCAATTTCATCAACCACAATAACTTCAGGCGTATGGTTTTCAACCGCTTCAATCATAATATCTTTTTGAAATTCAGGTTGCGGAACTTGCATTCTTCGAGCTTTGCCGATTGCAGGGTGTGCAACATCACCATCGCCTGCAATTTCATTTGAAGTATCAACAACAACCACGCGTTTGCCCATTTCGTCTGCCACAAGGCGAGAGATTTCACGGAGTTTTGTTGTTTTTCCAACCCCTGGGCGACCAAGAAATAATATGCTTTTATTCTGTTTTACAAAATCTTGAATACAAGCAATTGTGCCGGTTATGACTCTGCCTATACGACAAGTAAGCCCGATAACATGGCCCTGGCGGTTCCTGATTGCACTAATTCTATGAAGTGTGCCTGGAATTCCTGAGCGGTTATCAGATGTAAACTCCGCAACTCGAGAAACGATGAAATCAATATCCTCACGCACTGTGGCATCAGAGCCTATATACATGATTTTTCCGTTGCCAAACCTAACTTCAGGAATTCTTCCTATATCTAACACAATTTCAATTGCATCATCAAGCAAACCACTTTGAATATTTCTTTTTATTTTTTGAGGCAGAATATCAAGCAGAGCGTTTAAATCGTTGCGGAACTGAGTTTCGTTCATTCAAAGCCTTTCAAAAACTACTTCGAGCCAATAACAAGCTATCTATATTATAAACAATTTTTTATGGTTTTACAACTTGTTAAAAGAATTTTAGCAATAAAAAAGCGACCCTAAAAGAGCCGCTTTTTCTATATTGCATTTTTGGATTATTTTCCGTTTGCTTTTGCAATAATTTCTTCTTCAACGTTTCTTGGAACTTGTTCGTAGCATTTAAATTCCATAGAGAATGTGCCACGACCTTGAGTGTTAGAACGCAAGTCCGTTGCATAACCAAACATGTTAGCAAGAGGAACGATTGCTCTAACGATTACGTTGCCTGTTGTACCTAATGGTTCTTGACCTTCGATTCTACCACGACGACGAGAGATGTCACCGATGATTGTGCCTGTAAATTCATCAGGAATTTCGATTTCAACTTTCATCATAGGTTCAAGAATGCAAGGTTGAGATTTTTTACAACCTTCTTTAATTGCCATAGAACCAGCAATTTTGAACGCCATTTCAGAAGAGTCAACTTCGTGGTAGCTTCCATCATAAAGCTCAACTTTTACGTCAATCATTGGATAACCTGCCAAGATACCGCCTTCAAGAGCTTCTTCCATACCTTTTCTTGCAGGTTCGATGTATTCTCTTGGAATTGCACCACCAACGATTTTGTTTTCAAATACAAAACCTGCATTTTCATCAGCTGGGCTGATTTTAACTTTTACGTGACCATATTGACCTTTACCACCTGTTTGACGGATGAATTTAGAGTCTTGGTCTGCAGTTCCTCTGATTGTTTCGCGGTATGCAACT
>JAFVOZ010000065.1 GCA_017505585.1 bacterium | reverse complement strand
GGGATACTTATGCACATTCACGTAAACGGTAAAAATGTTGTTATTACTGATGCAATCAAAGCCTATGTTAAAGAAAAAATCGGCAAAGTTGCAGCGCACTACGACCAAATTCAAGGTATAGACACCATGCTTTCGGTTATAAAAAATCCGTCAGTTGCAGATTCACATATTGCAGAAGTAAATTGCAAACTTGCAGGCGAAATAATTCGTGTAGAAGAACAAGCAGAATCCATGTACGCTTCAATTGACTTGGTTGCTGATAAATTAAGCAGACAAGTAAAGAAATTTAAAGAAAAAAATCTAAAAGCTAAAGGCGGCTCAGAATCAATCAGAACTTCGATTTCAAAAGAAGTTGAAGTTGCAGAAGTTGCTGAATAATACATTAAGGAATGTAAATTTTAAAAAAAATAGCAAAATATTTTATTTTTGTGTTTTACTTAAAGTGTTATGAAACTTAGTCCAATAAATATGCATTATGTCTCTATGACATCAAGCGGGCAAGTGGGTGGAAGCAGCAAACAGCAACAGCAGCACAATCCCCTTGGATTTCCCGAGCATACGATTGAACATAAACTGGAGCATAGGAGCGAGCATATAACTAAGGATAAGAGCGAGCTAATAAACCATAGAGAGCACAGAAGTAACAAAATAACTATAAACGCGAGCAGACCCACGAGAGTACACAATACGAGTGGGTCTGTTACGTTTAAAGGGTTGGGCGGAATTTTACCAAAAGCAGGGAAAGAAGCGGGTAAAATTTCAGACAAACTATACAAACTGGTTGAAAGCAAAAAATTTAACAACGTAATTGAATACGTATTCAAAAATGAAGCAATGTTTGCAGCAGTTATGTCACTTGGTCTTGGCGCAACAATCAAACCGATTTTAACAATTGCCATGCCTGGTGCAGAACAAAAAGATAAAGTAAGTATCGCAGCAAAACACATCGTGTCTGCAGTAGTTGGATATGCGCTTTCATGGCTTGTTTTAAAGCCAATCGGTGTTGGTGTTACAAAAATCACAAAAAACCCTGCAAAATATTTAAAACATAACCAAGAATTTTTAGATAAATTAGTATCTAAAACTTCAAAAGAAGGTTCAAAAGGAGCAACAAGCTACTCAGATGCATTTGATGCTTTCTGGAAAAACTGCGCAGACAGTGTTATTTCTCCCGCAAAAGCAGCTCTATGCGTTATCTTCACGCCAATGGTAACCAATATCTTAAACAGCGGCAAAAACAAAAAAGCGCAAGAAACAAAAGAACTCGAACATGACCTTGTATTATTAAAAGATTTCGATGCAAATAAAATAAGCGAATTTAACGCAATAACAGGAGGTGGCAAATAATGACACCGATAAAACCTGTATTTTTCTCAAATATCTCGAAAAAAATTCAAAAAGGCACGGACTTTGCAACAATCAAAGCAGCAAAAAAAGGTTTGTACAAATTTACTGCCGCAGCTAAATCGACCACAAAAAATTCAGATAAGCTTTCAGGTTTTGCAAAGGCTTATGATGTTTTAACAGATAAAATTGCATTCACAATCGGAAAAATCGCGCCGACAAAACCTGCTGATTCAATCATTAAAGGTCTGCAACATTTCAAAAAACCAACCCCAAGGATGGCGGATTTAGCTTCAATCATTTACACAATTAAATTAATGACAGACACAAGTAAATCTAAAAAAATCGAAAAAGAAAGAAAACCAGCATTAATTATTAACTCAGCCCTTGTAACGGTTGCTTCAAGCACACTTGCGATGATTGTAGATAACGTAACCGACCCGATAATCAAAGAAATGGGCAATAGATACGCAAAACTTGACCCTGCTCAATTCAAAAAAGCTGAAGCAAGTATTAAATCTCAAAGCAAACAAGTAACAGAATGGCTCTCAAATGCTGATTTTTCAAAAGGATTAAGCAAATTTAAGTCATTATCAATATTTACACTCTTAGTTAGAATTCTTGTTCCGATTTTATCTATTCCAATTACAGGCAAAATTACTGAATGGTTTGTGAACAGAGGAAAAGAAAAACAAGAAGAAGGTAAAAAAGAAATAGCTAAAGCATAAAACTATAAATTAGCTAAAGAAATGACCTCTTTTAGAATTAAGAGTGATTGTATCAAAAGAGAAGAGTGCAGCAGGGCGTTTAGAACCCGCCTTTGTTGTTTCGTTATGTTCAATTAGCATTTTCGTTGAAAGTGTTTTCTTTCTGAAATTACGCTTATCCAACTCTTTTTTCAAAATTAACTCATAAGACCTTTGAAGTTCTGTTAAAGTAAATTTCTTTGGCAAAAGCTGGAATGCAATTGGGCAAAGCTCGAGTCTTTCACGAGTTCTTTTGAGTGAATATTCAATAATTTCTTTATGGTCAAATGCAAGTGGCGGCAATGATTCAACAGGGAACCATTGAACATCTGAAACTTCATCTGAATTAACTGCACCAAGCTTTACGTCTTCGTATCTTAAAAGTGCGAAATAAGCACAAGTTATGACACGAGAATTTGGATAACGAAGCGGATCACCAAATGTATAAAGTTGCTCAAGATAAACATTTTGCACATTTGATTTTTCTTTCAAAATGCGAAGTGCCGCATCATCAAGATTTTCACTCAAACGAACAAAGCCTCCAGGAATCGCCCATCTGTTTTTAAATGGTTCTTTTGTTCTTTTAACAAGTAAAACCTTAAGCATGTTTTCATGCAAAGTTAAAATTACGATATCGACCGTAATTTCATGCGTTTTAGTTTCTTTAAATCCTGCGACCATATACCAATTTTATAACAAATATAAATTTAGTCAAAATTGTAAACTAATCGACCATTTTGCCGTTAAAAACGTCCAGATATTTCTTGGTTTTATCAGAATAGATTGTGCTATTTGCCTTGCTTTTTGTTTGATTCTCTTGCATTGCTGAATTGTTTGAGC
>JAFVOZ010000008.1 GCA_017505585.1 bacterium | reverse complement strand
TACCAATGGCGTTATCTACCGCTTCAAGGCCTGCCAGCCGGGAGAATTCATTTATCAGATAGATTTTGATGAGAAGAAATCTGCTGTAGGTGTTCTTGCTTCTTCAAGTTTTTGCTCTCTTGCAGCATTTATGGATTTAACTTCTTCATTATTTTTACTTGTAATTTGCGCATTGTCGTCTAAATATTTTTTTCTTTGCGCAACAATGTTTGCTATGGGCTCATAAAGAATAATATTCATAATCCACATAAACACTAAAAAACTTACAAGTGAAAATATAAAAGTTGCGTTAAATTCCATTAGCTATTAACCTATAAATCCTGAAAGTTTAAGAGCGATAATTAAAGCGTAAATCGCACAAGCTTCGGCAAGTGCTGCACCAACAAGGAAGAAACCAACTGCTTTACCTGCAATTTCCGGTTGGCGAGCAATTGATTCAAGCAAACCTTTTGTTGCAAAACCAATACCAAGACCTGCACCAATCGCACCAAAACCGATTGCGATACCTGCGCCTAATTGTCCTAATTCTGAAACTGCCATAATTTTAATTTCCTTTCATATTTAATGTATTTTATTTTCAAATTTTAGTGCTCTTCTGAAACCGCAGAAGAAATATAAACCGTTGTAAGCATTGTGAACACTAACGCCTGTACTGCCGCCACCAAAAGTTCAAATATCATAAACGGAAGCGGGAGCACGAATGCGCACAAGCTGATAATTGCCGTAATTAGAATTTCACCTGCTAAAATATTTCCAAATAGACGAAGTGCGAGAGTTAAAGGACGAGTGAACATTTCCAACAATTCAACCAAGAAAAGAATTATGTCCACAAAACTAAATCCGTGAATAAAGAATTTACCCTTTTTCTTTGCAATTCCGCAAGCTATGTAATATACAAGAACAATAACCGCAAATGCTGCAGTTAAATTAATGTCGTTTGTTGGGCTTGCAAGTTCACCTTGTTTTAGATGGTATAACTTCCAAGGGAGTTGCCCGCACAAATTGCCAACCAATATAAACAAGAATAAAGAAGCAAGAAGCGGCACATGGCGTCTTCCGTCCTTACCTATCATAGTATCAGTTAAATCCCAGAAAAAACCCAGAATGTTTTCAAATAAAAATTGTATTTTGTTTGGAACAATTGAAAGTTTTCTTGTCCCCACAAAAGCAAAAATAATAATTGCAACCATACAAAGCCACATTGTAAGGAGAGTATCCAAATTAACCGTTAAACCAAATATTTTTGCCGTTAAATGTTCCATAATACCTTCATTCCTACGATAATAATACAACATTTTGCAAAAAAATCTTTAGTCCGTTTGAAGTAGTTTTATTATATTTAGGTTTTTATTATTTTTTAGAAAAAGCTTTTCAAAAATTTTATGTGATAAAAAACTTAAAGCTAGTCAAGTATTTTTTAAGTTAAGTTAAGAATGTAATAAAAATTTTACACATCTAAATATTTTGTGTTTTTCAAAATTGATTGTGTTATATATAAATAAAGTAAATAGAATAATTAATCTTTCGTATCAATAAAGGGGAGAAAAATGGCTGAGTATTTAAGCAAAGAAGAAATAAAACAATGGAGAAGCTCATTAGAAAAAATTACTCTTGAAGAATTTGCCCAAAGACTCGGTAAAACTATAAAGGAAGAAAAAGAAACTCGCGATATCGTTGATATGGTTATGCATAACCAATCAGTTGTTTCAAGAGTTAATTCAACTTCGACTAAGAAAAGAATTGAAGTTATACACGAAGCAACAAAAAAAGTTGAAAGCAAAATTGATGAATTTGGTCTTAATTTAACTTTCAAAAAGCCGCTTACAGAACGTGAAAAAATCGTTTTAAATGTGTTTATTCAAAACAAAGACAGCGTTGTTTATGCCAGAGATTTGGCAAAAACTTTAGACTTACCTACCGACTACGTTTACAAGTATATTAAAAACCTTAGAACAAAAATCGAACAAAATATTCTTGAAAATGCTGACCGTGGCGGTTACAAACTCGTCTTAAAATAGGAATTAACTTAAATTTTTTGCCTTATATTTCCCTGTACTGTATAATATAGTCATGCAGGCGGATAGTATGTGTATTTATAATAAAATTACAGAAATTCTAAATGACGGGAATCCTGACAAATTAGAGTTTTACAAGAACTTTGCAATAGATTTAAGCTCTATCAGCAAAAGTGTTTTTGCAGGAATTTATTTCCTTGATTTTATGTGTCTGCAACAAAAATCTTTATATATTAACTCCCGCCACACAGATACAGACTACACCTCTTACTTCAACGAAGATTTTATAAAAGAAACATTAACGAATGAAGCACCATACAGACTTTCTAAAGGTAATTTGATATTCAAAAAAAGCCTGCTCGGATATGAAAATTACAACACAATTTTGATTAAACTGGCAATCAAAGGTTCTTCGTATGGTTTTGTGCTTCTTGCAAGAGAAGAGGAATACACAAAAGAAGAAGTGGAAAAACTCAATGCACTTGTGTGTGCCTATTCTTACACATTAAAAGACAAAGAACTTGGTGAAGTCTTTAAAATGCAATTAAAAATTCTTCAAGATACTATTATTGAAAAAGAACTTGCAAAAAAGACTATCGAAAAGCAACACAAAAAGCTAATTGAGCTTGATAAATTAAAAAACAATTTTCTTGCAAACACATCGCACGAATTAAGAACTCCGCTTAATGCAATAATCGGGTTTTCGCAAGCACTAAGCTGCAAAATTTTCGGAGATTTAAACGAAAAACAAGCTGAATATATTAAAGATATTCATGTTTCAAGCCTGCATCTTTTAAACATGATTAACGAAATTCTTGATATATCTAAAATTGAATCCAAAACTATCAAGCTTAACCTTATGGAAATAAGGACGGATATTGTTATTAAAGAAGTTGTTGAGATTTTATCTCCGCTTACGGATAAAAAATCAATCACACTTACATTCGAAAACACATTCGAGGGGAAACTTCGAGCAGATTATCAGAAATTCAGGCAAATATTGTATAATCTATTAAGCAACGCCATTAAATTCACTCAAGAAGGCGGGAAAATCATTATAAGAACTTATGAACAAAACGATAAATTCTATTTGGAAGTTGAAGATAACGGAATCGGTATAGATAAAAAATATCAAAATAAAATCTTCACAAAATTTGTTCATTTTAATAATATTTACTCAAAAAATGAAAGCTCAACAGGGCTGGGGCTAACAATCACAAAAGAATTAGTCAAATTACACAAAGGTAAAATTTCGCTAAAAAGCGAAGTAAACAAAGGCACAACATTTAAGGTCGAACTCAGCGGAATAATCAAATGACAAACATATTAATAATAGAAGACAATGAAATTAATATGAAACTTTTTGCAGATATTTTAGAAGCAAAAGGTTATTCCGTAACAAAAATTTTTGACGGTAAAGAAGGCTATGAAGCAATCAAAAAAGATAACTATGACCTTGTGATATTGGACATACAATTGCCTTCAATGAACGGTTTTGAAATACTTGAGCACTTACATGATGATGCAATTGAGCTTCCAAAAATTCTTGTCGTATCAGCATTTGCAATGGAACACGAAATTGCAATGGCAAAACAATTAGGTGCTAAAAATTATCTCACAAAGCCTATTGATATAATGAATTTTATCGGAACTGTTTCTAATATTTTAAATGGGGGTGACGCCCTATGCTAAATAACAGAATTTTCTCAATTATAGACGGTTACGCGGTTGATAAACCAACAAAAATGTTGTTCAAGAAAATGTATCTGATTTATTATCACAATGTTGAATTTAGTATATTCAAAGACATCCATGCTTGGACAAAATGTTACACATATCTGAGCTTGTCATTTATTGATAAATTAAGACTTTATGTTGATTTTAATTTAATGGCATTTCTATTGGGACCGTTTTATTACATCACGCATAAAATGCCAAAAAAAGGTTGGATTCTGCTTGGTATAATTATCGTATTGTTTAAGCTTGATTCTTTCTATGCACCCGCTATACCTCTTATATTTTTATACTGCGGTTTATATGCAAACAGAGATTATTTCTTATACAACATACAGGTTGACGACAAAATCAAAGGCAACCCCGATGTGCTTGTAAGCCAAGTTGACGAGAATATGTACTCGCAAATTTTATCACAATCAAAAGTGCAAATTCTTCTGCCGCTTATATCAGTTATACTCCAAATTGGTTTAATATATTTATTCGGTATAAACACTTGGAAAGAAATTGAATTCCGCACAACCTTAAATAGCATTCCACAAGTCTGCAAAGATAATTACGCCTGCGAAACTTACATTTCAGAAAAAGAAATGTTGCCAAGTGCAAAAAAAGATGTCCGCACATACTATAACTTAGGTTGCGCTTACACTCTTATTAATAACGACCGCAAAGCGCAAGAAAATTTCTTCACCGCGACCATAAAAGATAAAAACTATGTTCGCACATATATAACAAGAGGAAACATTTACTTTAAGCAAGAAAAATACTTGGAATCAATTGCGGACTATAAAACCGCTTTAAAAATTGACCCCAAACTAAACGAACTCAATTATAATATCGGAAGAAATTACTATAGACTCGGAAAATACTCTGAAGCGGTTTTATATTTTGACAGAGCAATCAAAGGAAACCCAAGAGATCCTAAATTCTATGAAATGCGCGCTTATTCAAAAATTTATTTAAGAAACGTAGCTGGCGCAAAAAAAGATTTAAGAGAAGCAATTAAAATATACGGGCTTCAATCCTATATGCCGGGTTCAAACGCTGGCGCAAGGAAAGCATCTCTCGAAAAATATTACCGCTCACTCAGATAAAAATTAAAAACTATTCCGAAATTTTGTCTTGAGCAAAGCGGAAGCTTTCTGTTTGATATTTTTTAATCATATCATCGTAACCGCCAATTCTGACTCCGTTTAAAATTATTTGCGGAACGGTGACTTCACCTTTAATATCATACTCTTTGGCAAGATTTTTCAAATTTTCATCTTCATTATCATCAAGCCTAATTTGTTCATATTGCAAATTTTTATCATTCAAAAAAGCAAGTGCTCGCTTGCAATACGGACAATAATCCAAAGTATAGATTTTAATGGGCATTATAACCTCTCGATTATTTTTTTGATATCTTGAGCTTCATCTGCAGACACATCAAATGTCAAATAATCAGTAAAATATTCTTTGGCATCTTCGTTATCACCTCTTGCCATAAAAAGAGTTCCGAGTTTTTTATAAGCAAAAGAAAATTTAGGATTAATTGCAAGGCATTTAAGATAATTTGAAATCGCTCTGTCTTTTTCGTCGTTTGCTTCGTATGCCATGCCTAAATTAAAATACATTACAGGTGTTTCATGAAGCTCAATTAAGTTTTCATAATAACTTATAGCTGTCGGATAATTTCCGAGTTCAAAATAAATTCTTGCGAATTCATATAGAACATCAGGGTTATCCGGATATTTTTCTTCTAACAGTTCAAGTTGCTCAAGCGCATCTTCCCACCTGCAATTATCCGCCAAATCACGAATGATATCTATTGCTGTGGGTTCATTTTGAGCCACTTTTTGATTTTCAATTTTCTCTGTCATAATTCCACTCTATAATATTTATTATTAATTTTATTCACCGGCTGGTTACAAAAGCATTAGCACTTCGCGTATTACCTTGCAAGCGGTTGCGGTCGAAACTCCGGTTGGGTCGATATCAGGAGCAAGCTCAACCACGTCTGCGCCTATAATATTATATTTAGATAATTCTTTAAGCCAACCCAATAACTCATTATATGGCATACCGCCTGCTTCTTGAGTGCCGACACCTGACATACAGCCAAGCTCCAAAACATCGAGGTCAATAGTTAAGAAAACATTTTTACCTTCCAAACATTTGAGCTCAGATTTATCAAAAAGCTGAGTTGAAAACTTTTTCATAATGCTGTATTCAGGTTTTTCCCCACTTCTGATGCCGACTTGTTTAATGTTTTCAAAACCAATGTCTGAACCAATTTTATACATAACACCTGCATGAGTCAGTTCTTCGCCCAAGTATTCAGCTCTTAAGTCAGTATGCGCATCAAATTGAATTACAACAAGGTTATCGTAAAATTCGCGAATCGCGCTAAATGTAGCATAAGTCACCAAGTGTTCACCGCCAACTCCTAAAACTTTTTTGCCCGAAGCATAAATTTGCTGCACATTTTCTTGAATTATTTCAAGCACCCTGCGAGGATTTCCAAAAGGAAACTCGAGGTCACCCGCGTCATACATAAATTTGTCTTCAATACAGGCATCAAAAGTTGGCGAATATGTTTCAATACCAACGCTTTCAACCCTAATTTGTTGAGGTGCAAAGCGCGTTCCTGCACGATTTGAGCAAGTACCGTCAAACGGCATTCCGAGAAACACCACCGAAGATGATTCAAAATCATCAACTGAGCCAATAAAATTTCTATCTAAAAAAGGTCCTTTTAACATAAAAGTATTCTAACACAAAAAATAAGAGGGCAAGACGCCCTCTTGAATTTTATTCTATATTCAACTTAGAATGCTTGCTTTCCTCGTTTTCAACCTTGGGAAGAACAATCTTTAAAATTCCGTGTTCCATTTTGGCTGTTGCTTCAGACACTTTAATATCTTCAGGGAAATAAAGCGTTCTTGACATAGAACCATAAGAAAATTCAGTGCGTGCATATTTTTTATGCTTTTCTTCTTTTGCGCATTCTTTTTTAGCAGTAATTCGCAAATGATTTTTTGTGATATCAATATCAACATCTTCCTTTTTAACCCCCGGAAGCTCTGCTTGAACTTCATATTCGTTTTCAAATTCTTTCAAATCAATCGGCACAAAAAGAGCATTATCAGCTTTTCTTTCTCTTGAGAAAAATCCCTGAAAATCATTTTCAATGTCATTTTCAAGATTAGTCAAAAAAGAGTCCGGTTTTGCAATTAAATATCTCATAATTTCCTCCTAAATGTACATTGAGAAATATAAGACTTAAAGAAATGATTACATTCACCATAAGAGCAAAAAATAAATTTATTTCTTCAAAAGTAAATTGCTAATTTCTCTGATGAAAAAATTCTCGAAACGCTATTAAAATATGTAACATTTCAGCATTAAGTGTTGACAAAACAATAATTGATATTTTATAATTTGGATAATTAGGGAAAAAAATCACGATTAAAAAGGAGAATTTTCACGAATGGAAAACAATGAAACTGTATGTGGTGCAGTTGACAACCTGGAGGCACTTGATTGCCTTATATCTCGCGTGAAACGTGCGCAAGAAGAATTTGCAACATACACACAAGAACAAGTGGACAAAATTTTTAAAGCAGCAGCAACTGCAGCAGATAAGGTTCGTATTCCGCTTGCAAAAATGGCAGTGGAAGACACCGGTATGGGTATTGTTGAAGATAAAATCATCAAGAACCACTTCGCAGCTGAATATATCTACAATAAACACAAACATGCAAAAACATGCGGAATAATAGAACATGATAAAACAAACGGAATTAAAGTAGTGGCAGAACCATTAGGTGTTATTGCAGGCATTATCCCGACAACTAACCCAACCTCAACCGCAATTTTTAAATCATTAATTTGCTTAAAAACAAGAAATGCAATTATTTTCTCTCCACACCCAAGAGCAAAAGATTGCACAATCAAAGCTGCAAAAATCGTTTTAGAAGCAGCAATTAAAGCAGGAGCCCCAAAAGATATAATAGGCTGGATTGATGTTCCTTCAATGGAATTATCAAACGCACTTTTGCACCATAAAGACATTGCTTGCATTTTAGCAACAGGTGGTCCAGGAATGGTGAAAGCCGCTTATTCATCAGGAAAACCTGCTCTTGGTGTTGGCCCGGGCAATGTTCCTGCAATTATTGATGAAACCGCAAACATTAAAATGGCAGTTTCTTCAATTCTTATGTCAAAAACATTTGATAACGGCATGATTTGCGCTTCAGAACAATCTGTTATTATTGATAGCTCAATATATGAAGAAACTAAAAAAGAATTTGAATACAGAGGTGCGTATATTTTAAACAATAATGAAGCTGAAAAAGTTTCAAAGATTATCTTAACTGAAGCCGGCACGGTCAATCCCGCAATTGTGGGGCAGCCTGCATACAAAATTGCAGAGCTTGCAGGCTTCACAGTTCCTCAAAAATCAAAAGTGCTGATTGGTGAAAGAACAGTGGTTGATGCGGCTGACCCTTATGCGCACGAAAAATTATCACCAATTTTAACATTATATAAAGCAGAAAATTTTGAAACATCTGTTGATATGGCTTATGAACTTGTGCTTCTTGGAGGTGCAGGTCATAGTGCCGCATTATATACGGACGAGAGAACCCAAGAAAGAATTAATGCATTTGCAAGCAAAATTCCAACTTGCAGGCTCCTTATCAACTCTCCTTCATCACAAGGTGGTATCGGGGATTTATACAACTTCAAGCTTGAACCATCACTCACGCTGGGCTGCGGTTCCTGGGGTGGTAATGCCGTAAGTGGCAATGTTGGAGTTGAGCACTTGTTAAATTACAAAACCGTTGCTGAAAGGAGAGAAAATATGTTATGGTTCAAAGTTCCGCCAAAAGTTTACTTTAAAAGAGGTTCTGTAGACCTTGCGCTTCGTGAACTCGAAGGCAAAAAACGCGCATTTATCGTAACAGACCGCTTCTTATTTAACTCAGGCGCGGTTGATAGCATAACAAGCGTTCTTGATGAAATAGGTATAGACCACCAAATTTTCTTTGACGTAAAACCTGACCCAACACTTGCAACAATTAACCAAGCAATGGAAATTATAAGACCTTATGAACCTGATGTAATTATTGCGCTTGGCGGCGGCTCTCCAATGGATGCGGCAAAAATCATGTGGCTAATGTACGAACAACCAGACACAAACTTTGAAGATATCTCAATGAGATTCATGGATATCAGAAAAAGAATTTGCCAAATTCCAGAACTTGGCAAAAAAGCAACTATGGTCTGCATTCCAACAACATCAGGAACGGGTTCTGAAGTTACTCCGTTTGCAATTATCACAGACGAAAAAACGCACGTAAAATACGCCATTGCAGACTATGCGCTCACTCCGAATATGGCAATTATTGACCCTAATTTTGTTGACGGTATGCCAAAAGGCTTGACTGCAGCATCAGGTATTGACGCTCTTGTTCACTCTGTTGAGGCGTATGTTTCAGCGTTAGCCACAAACTTCACAAACTCTAATGCGCTCGAAGCAACAAAATTAATCTTCAAATATCTTGTTCGCTCATATAATGAAGGTGCAAACGACCCTGTTGCGAGAGAAAAAATGCACTATGCCGCAACAATTGCAGGTATGGCATTTGCAAATTCATTCCTTGGAATTTGCCACTCTATGGCTCACAAGCTGGGTGCAATGTATAATGTTCCGCACGGCGTTGCAAACGCATTGCTTATCAACCAAATAATTAAATATAACTCAACCGATTGCCCGAACAAACAATGTATCTTCCCACAATACAAATTCCCGAACGCAAAAGCAAAATATGGTCAAATTGCAGATGAATTAGGGCTTGGCGGCGCGAATGACGACGAAAAAGTGCAACTGCTACTTAATGCAATTACAAAACTCAAAGAAGACCTTAATCTTCCTAAATCAATCAAAGATTTTGGAGTTGATGAAAAAGAATTTATGGACAACCTTGAGGAACTTGTTGAACTTGCATTTGACGATCAGTGCACGGGGGCAAATCCGGTTTATCCTATGATGGATGAAATTAAGCAAATCTATATTGACGCATACTACGGAAAAGTATAGATTTATAACCAACACACAAAAATAGGGGCATTTTAGCCCCTATTTTTTTTAAAATATTTTATTAATTTTGTTCCTTAAGTGGATTTTTTAGAATCAACTTGCCTTTTGTTTCTTCTTTAATGGATTCTATAATGTCATCAATATATGTTTCGTACCCAGGATAATCACCTCTCGCAATTCTTGGCGCAATGTTATTAATGTAATCTTGCAAGTTTTCAGGCATTTCAGGCATTTGTTTAAACCATTCATTATATGGCATTGAACTTCTGGTAGAATTACATGTACCGCATTCTGCAATATAATTTGCGGTGTTATCAAGCCCGCCTAAAGAGCGAGGCTTAATATGTTCGGCAGTTGCAATTGCAGGAGTCAAAAGCCTGCGAACAATTTCGTTATTTCCGCGTCTTGAATATTTAGCATAAAACGCGCTTGCACTGCTTTCTGAATTCGGAAGTGCTTGTGCAATCTGTATAAGCTCATCTTTAAGCGGAGTATCTTCAATAGTTTCTAACAACTGTTTTAAAGCCCAAATAAATTTCTTTCTTTTGAAGAATTTTTCATCATTTTTGAGTTCAATCAAATTTTCTGATTTATCAACAAAATTAAACAGCTTGCCTTGGTCGTTTTTCGGGAATTTTGCAATAGTTTCCCTTATTTCATCCATAACAAGTTTTTGTTGAGTTTCCAGATTTTCAATATTTTCAGCATTTAATTCCTTAACGATTTGAGAAATTGAAAGGTCTGGATGATTTCGCGCATAATCCGCAATATCAAGCGCGACTTCCTGCTCAATCGGTCTGAAATATTTTTTCATAATTTTCATCCTATGAGCAAGCTCTTCACCTTTTTTATGCTCTGTTTTAGCCGAAAGTTCTTTAACTACATCAAGCGGTATCATCTTTTGACCACAACAAGAACATTCAAGATCGACAATTTTTTTGAGCTCAAAATGCCCCGTTGAACAATTCATTCCTTGAAATAAAGGTTTTTTGCCGTCCTGCTTTTTGTATAACGAAACAAATTTTCTCCCATCCGCATAATCTACAAGAGGAAGTGCGAAACCGGATTGAGGGGCATTCTTCTTGTTTTGACCAACCTTACTACCCAAAAAATCGTAATTATTAAATTGCAATTTAGAAATTTTCATGATTTTCAATTATACAAAACTCGTGATTAATATTTTTTGCCTTTAATATAAAATATTTATACGAAAAGCCCCTTGAGACTTCAAGGGGCTTTCAAGTTTTGCTTTTATGCTAAAACTATTTGATTTCAACAGTTGCGCCTGCTTCTTCAAGTTGTTTTTTGATAGCTTCAGCATCTTCTTTTTTGATGTTTTCTTTAACAGGTTTTGGAGCGCCATCAACTAAATCTTTAGCTTCTTTCAAGCCAAGGCCAGTGATATCTCTAACTACTTTAAGAACTGGGATTTTGTTAGCTCCGCAATCTTTAAGAATAACAGAAACTTCTGATGGACCTTCTTCTGCCTCAGCAGCTGCACCTGGAGCAGCAACTGCAGCAACTGCAACTGGAGCAGCAGCTGAAACGCCGAATTTTTCTTCCATAGCTTTAACTAATTCAGAAGCTTCTAATAAAGTTAATTTTTCAATTTGTTCTAAAATTGTTTCTACATTACTCATTTTTTTCTCACTTTCTTATTTTAATAAATACTATTCTGCTTTTTGATCTCTAACTGCTGCAACAGCTCTAACAAGTGCTGACATAACACCATTAACAGCGTTTGCAATTCCTGAAGCTGGCGAATTAACACAACCGAGCATTTTAGCGTAAAGTTCGTCTTTGCCTGGCATTGTAGCTAATGCTTGTGCTTCAGCTTTTGATAAAACTTTTCCGTCTAAAACAGCGCCTGTGATTTCGCTTTTTTTAGTTTCTTTAATGAAACTTGCCAAAACTTTAGCAGCCGTAACTTCATCACCATAACCAAATGCAATTGCAGTTGGACCTTGCATAAGTTCGCTGATTGCTTCAAATTCAGTTCCCTTAGTAACAATTTTGGTTAATGTATTTTTTGTAACTGTTAAATCTGCATTTTCAGCTTGAAGTTTACGACGAAGAGTTGTAATTTCTTCAACTGAAAGACCACGATAATCAGCTACAACGGCAACTTTGGCATTTTCGAACTGACGTTTATAATGTTCGATTTTTTCATTTTTGAAAGCCTTTGTTGACATCTTTTCCCTTTCTATTTTTTGTCTTAAAACAAAAAATTTTGCCGATATAATACATTTCACCCGCAAAATTACATGACAAATATAAATTATTTAATCACCTCGGCTGGGTTTACACTTTCGCTACCAACTGTCTGCGGTATAAATAATCTATTATAAAGAAAATCCAATGTCAACAATAATTAAACAAATGTAAAGCGCGCGAATTGAGGCTTAGTATTATGCACTAATTGAAAAATTATCCGGCACTTGGTAATCAATTTGCGGATTATCAACCTTTTGAAGTCTTGCAATAAGTTCAGCCTCTTCTTGCTCTTCAGGTGTCATAGTAACATTTTGAGCTTGCGCTGCTTGGATATTATCTACTTGCATTGTATTTTGAACTTGTGCTGCTTGCATATCATTTGTTTGGATTGTGCCTTGCGCGCCTTGCTCGCTTGCAAGAGCTTGAGCTGATGTTTGCGCCTGAGAATTATCAACTTCGACAGCTTGCGCCAAAGCCAACATTTGTTCATCATCCTTAGTTAATTCCTTGCCACTTTGTGCTTTTGCAATTATTTGGGCTTGCACCGCGTCTTTCATTTGTGCAAGTGCAGCGTCATCTTGTGCAATTGCTTGAGCTTGCGTTTGCATATCTTGTTCTTGTTTTTTAACAGAGAAATTCTTACCCATGACTTTATCCAAAAGTCCACGACCAAGCGTGTTTAGCGCACCACCAAGCACCATACCTGCAACACCGCCAACCAATGCGCCTATCGGACCTCCCGCAGTACCGAGCATTGCGCCCAATTTAGCACCGGCCATAGTACCAAGTTTAAGACCCGCAGAATACATTAAACCGTCAACCACTACGTTTCCGGCAGATTTGGCTGTTTGTTTCAAGCCTGCTCCAACCCCGCCGTTTTTAAATGCAGGAATAACTTCCATAAGCTCAAACAAGCCTGTCATAAGAAACATTGTGCTCGCGCCTTTGAATAAGCCGCCTACTTTTGTATTTGCAAATTTTGTTTTAGAATAACAATCTGAAAGTTTATCTAATTTAAAAAATTTAGCGACCCTGCCATGCTCTTGAACAGCCGTGGAAGCAGCTTTAGCATCAGTTTTAATTCTCAAAGCTTCCATAAATGTTTTGCCGTCTTTTCTTGCAATCTTTCCTGCGCCCCAAAGGGTGGGAACAGCAGCAAAAGCAACTGCAAAAGGCAATGAACCTACAGCCGAGCTTTTAACTTCATCAAAAAGGCTTTTCTCTTTTAATGAGCCATTTTGCATATATTTGACGGCTTGTCCCGCAAAAGTTAATTTTATATTTGATATGGGTTGTGTCATAGCTCTCTTATAAAAACTCCTACAATATAATAAAGAGTTTCTTTTGAGTTTAATTGACATTTTTTAAGCAAGTGTTAAGTTTTGTAACAAATAAAATTCATGTGGTTACAATTTATGGATACGGGGCATATATAAAGTATAAGAATTGCGCAGTTATTTCATAAAATAAATTTTTCAAACCAAATAAAAAAAGAAAAAATTTTATAAAATTTTCTCTCTAATTCCTCTCTCTCTAATATGTTTTACTGGCTCCACGAGTCAGTTTTTTATTGCCCGAAAAGCAAGGAGCAAGCGACAGCTAGTGCGAACGCTTTGAGGGTTTTGGTGTGTGAGCATAAACACAGCTTGCATAGAGTTTAAGACTTGGAACAAATAATTTAAAAATGCGTCATATATTACATATGCCGTATTTGCTACTTGGCCGGGGAGGAGTTTCCGGCCTTTTTATTTACTAATTACGTTTTTCAAGCAAAAGACACGTCTTAATCTTGTATGCCCAATTATTTCTTTAAAATCTAGCGCAGTCGCGCTAAAGCTCAAGCTTCTTACAAGGTACGGTTTCGCACTCGCCGCTTGCTCAACGCAACCGTCTTCGCGCGTCACACACCAAAGCTCGTTCGTAATTTTTTGCAAAAAACAAATTTTGCTAAAAAATTACTTCACTCGTCCCCACAAATCATATTCAGAAGCGTCAATAATCTCAACAGGTACAATGTCGCACGGTGCTAAATTTTCTTTAGTTTTAATATAAACAAGCCCGTCAACATCGGGGGCGTCTTTAAAGCTTCTTGCAATAACCCCTTTATCCGTCACTTGCTCAATAATACATGGTATTGTTTTTCCGACAAGCGACATGTTGATTTCATAAGAAATTTTCTGCTGAATTGCCAGAAGTTCTTTGCGTCTTGCATTTTTAATTGAAGCTTTAATTTGAGGTTTGAGTTTATCTGCATAAGTTCCTTTTTCTCTTGAAAATGCGAAAATCCCAACTCTATCAAATCTCATTCTTTGAATAAAATCTCTCAAATGCTCAAATTCTTCTTCAGTTTCTGCAGGGTACCCCGTAATAAATGTTGTTCTAACACAAACATCAGGAATTTCTTTTCTGATTTTTACAATCAATTTTTCATAATCTTGAACAGGGCGACACATTCTCTTAAGCATTGCAGGATGTGAATGCTGAAGTGGAATATCAACATATTTCACAACTTTATCTAAATTTTTATAAGCGGAGATAAGCTCATCCGTAAAATTTGTTGGATACGCATACAAAACCCTAATCCAAGATATTTCATCAAGCTTGTTTAATTCTTCTAAAAGCTTATGCAAAGATGGTTTGCCATATATATCCACCCCATAATTTGTGGTATCTTGTGCAATTAATATAACTTCCGCTATTCCTTTTTTTGCAAGGTTTTTAGCCTCAATCACAATGTCTTCGATTTTCCTTGAAACATATTTCCCGCGAAGCTTTGGAATAACACAATACCCGCAAGCGTAATCACAACCTTCTGCAATTTTAATGTATGCTGACGAGCCCACCGTAATATGTGCACGTTCAACATCTTCGGGGTAAATATATTTTGGTTTTTCTTGAACCCGATCCTCAAAAGTGTCAAGCACGTCGGCAATTTTTGAAACATCAGAAATACCAACAAGGGATGTAATCTCGGGCATAATTTCTTTCAATTCTTGTTGATATTTTTGTGCCAAACATCCCGCAACCACAATTTTAACTCCGCGTTGTGCACATTCTAAAATTGCCCTCACACTTTCTTTTTCGGCATCTTGAATAAAAGAGCAAGTGTTAATTAAAATTGCATACAAGTCATCTTCATCAGGATTAAGACTGATTTCATAACCCGCAGAAATTAATTTCCCAGCCATAAGTTCAGTGTCTACAAGATTTTTTGCGCACCCGAAGTGCATTATTGCAACTTTTTTCTTCATAGAAAAATTGTATTATAAAAATGAAAAAAGCTCTATGATTTTTTGTTTGTAATATAATGTTTGCAAGAAGATTAGAAAAAGGTAGGTAGAATAATGCAAGTTTCACTTGATTGGTTAAACGATTTCGTAGATTTATCAGGAATAAGCCCTGAAGAAATGGCTCATAAACTTACAATGAGCGGACTCGAAGTAGAAGAAATTAAATATATCAAACCTGATTTTGAAAACATAAAAACAGTTAAAATTGCAAAAATTGACAATCACCCAAATTCAGACAGATTACACCTTGTAACAGTTGATACAGGGAGCGAAGAAAAAGTTGTTGTTTGTGGTGCGCAAAACTTGATTGAAGGCGCAATTGTTCCTTATGCGAGCGTTGGAAGCGTGGTGCTTACAAGAGATACAAAAGAAAAATTCACTCTAACTCCTGCTGTCATCAGAGGGGTTGAATCCCAAGGCATGCTCTGCTCTCAAGACGAACTCGGGCTTGACGGCATGCAAGAAGAAGACGGAATTTTAATTTTAAGCAGAATTTATGACAACTTAGCCTTAGGCACGCCACTGGAAGAAGTTTTAAATTTAAAAGAAGATATTGTGCTTGATGTTGCACCAACTGCTAACAGAGGGGATGAAATGTCCGTGCTTGGTGTTGCGCGTGAACTCGCTTCATTATTTGGCAGAAAGTTATCTTTTTCACCTCTTGAAGTTGCAAGCGAACTAAAACCAACAGATTTTAAAGTTGAAATTATAGATGATGAAACTTGCAAATATTATAGCGTTGGCTTAATCAAAGATATTACAATCAAGCCTTCACCTGATTTTATGCAAAGAAGACTTATTGCCTCAGGTATGCGTCCAATTAACAATATTGTAGATATTACGAACTACATTCTTCTTGAACTTGGTGCACCGCTTCACGCATTTGATTTTGATAAATTAAATAATTATTTATGCGTTAGATACGCAAAAGAAGGCGAAAAATTAACCACACTGGACGAAGTTGAAAGAGAATTAACTCCTGCTTCAGTTCTTATTGCAACTCAAGATAAGGGTGTTTGCTTGGCAGGTGTGTTTGGTGGAAACAACTCAGAAATTGACGACAACACCAAAAATTTAGCACTGGAAGCTGCATATTTTACGCCGCATACAAACAGAAAATCAGCACGTTCTGTTGGGTATCGCTCTGAAGCAAGCGCAAGATTTGAAAGAGGCGTTGATATTGAAATAGTTAAACCTGCACTATTAAAGGCAATTGAACTTATTTTAAAATACGCAGACGGCAAATTCGAAACAATAGTTGAAACTGGCGACAACAAACTTCCTGAACTCGATATCACTCTTCGCAACTCTGAAATAGAGAGAATTATGGGCATCGAAATTGGTCAAGACATTTATATCCCG
>JAFVOZ010000064.1 GCA_017505585.1 bacterium | reverse complement strand
CTACCCTTTTCAAATGTTGAACCATCGGAGTTTAATTTAACATTGCAAGTTTTCCTTGAGCCATCAGGCAATATTTCATCGATAATATTTGCGCTTTTTTCTTTATCACTTTTTAAAGTAAGCGCAATTCCACCAAGACTGGCAAGAGCACCCGCTGAAATCATTATAGCTTTTGCTGTCTTTGATAAATTTTTTGCAAATATTCCAACACTTGCAAGCAAAAGCGCACCCACGCCAGCTAGAGCAACATTGCCTTTTGCGCTGTTTGACACCTTGTAAGAACCAAGAAATTCATCATTTTGTTGAGGTTCTTTTGACCCGACTTTCCCCTGAATTACTTGATTACTAGTAGCCTGCGCCTTGTTTAACAAACCCGCTTTAAAAGAAACTTCCATACTTAAACCTTCAACTAATTGCAATTGCTTCTATATATTTATATAAAAACAAAAAGCCTATTTTAATTGCGCAAGTTTTTCAAGTTTGAGTTTTTGGTCGTATTCAACAAGAAGCCTTATTAATTCCTCAAGCTCACCATCAATTACAGTCCACACGTTCAAGTTATGGTTAATTCTGTGGTCAGTAAGCCTTCCTTGAGGGAAGTTATATGTTCTGATACGCTCTGAACGGTCGCCTGTTCCTACTTGGGAACGACGAAGGTCGGTCACTTCTTGCATTTGCTTTTGCACTTCCATGTCATAAAGTTTTGCTTTCAAAATTTGAAGTGCTCTTTCTTTATTTTGAAGCTGAGAACGTTCTTCCGTACAGAAAATCATAATTCCCGACGGCTTATGAAAAACGCGAACCGCAGTTTCAACCTTGTTTACGTTTTGACCGCCTGCACCACCCGAGCGAGCAGTTGAAATTTCAAGGTCTTCTTGTTTTAATTCAACTTCAACATCGTCAACTTCAGGCATAACGGCAACCGTTGCAGTTGAAGTATGAACCCTCCCTTGAGATTCGGTTTGCGGAACCCTTTGAACTCTGTGCACCCCTGATTCATATTTCAATTTAGAATAAATGTTTTCACCCTTAATTGAAATAACAACTTCTGAAACACCACCTGCTTCACAATCACTGATTGATAAAATTTGAGTTTGCCAACCTTGAGTTTGCGCAAATCTAAGATACATTCTCATAAGGTCGCCTGCGAAAATGTTTGCTTCATCCCCACCAGCAGAACCCCTAATTTCAAGCATGATGTCTTTATCATCCATTGGGTCGCGCGGAAGAAGCAAAACTTTCATTCTTTCTTCCAAACCAGGAATTTTTGCCTCATTTGTTTCAATTTCATTTTGCAAAAACTCTTTCATTGAAGGGTCTTTTTCAGAGTGCATAAGCTCACGTGCCTCTGCAATAGCATCTTTTGCTTCTTTATATTCTTGATAAGTTTTAACTGTTTCTTCCATGGATTTTCTTTGTTTTGATAAATCCCTAAAAGTTTCATAATCTTGCGCAGTTGCAGGGTCTGAAAGCTTAATACCTAATTCTATATAATTTTTCTCGATTTGTTCGATTTTTTCTAGCATGTCGTTCATAAAAAATTCCTTTTGATGGCTTTAAAAACATTATATAACAAAATTTTTAAAAATTATTCTTGTATTTTTTTATTTTTGATAGATACTATTTAAGTAAGGTTTTGAGATTACTCAAAATTTTGAAAATCAAATAATATTTTTAAGCATGGCAAGGTAGCTCAGTTGGTGAGAGCGCGCGGCTCATACCCGCGAGGTCGTGAGTTCGAATCTCACCCTTGCTATTTTTTAATTTCAATTTATGTTTATCAAAACGCAGATAAAAAATTAATTCCGCACAAAAGAAGCCAAAAATTAAATTCGGGAACTGCAAAATCACCCTTGGAAAAGATTGTCTGTTTGAAATTGGGGCTCAAACCACAAAAGAACTTGTAAAAATGTCCAGAGTAAATTTTTCACTTGCAGATAATTCTAAAGTCACAATAGGCAACAACTTATTCTTTGGGAGCGGAAATGTTACAGTTACCGAAAACTCAAGCCTTAAAATAGGCAACGACTGCATGTTCTCATACGACTTAACTTTTAGAGTTGGCGACGGACACACTATAATAAATACAAACACTCAAGAGGTAATACCAAACACAGGCAATGTTTGCATCGAAGATAGAGTATGGATAGGGACACAATCAACCATACTCAAAAATGCACAAATTGCAAACGACACAATCATTGGAGCTTGCAGTGTTGTTACAAAGAAATTTGATGCGCAAAATGTGGCAATTGCAGGGAACCCTGCAAAAATTGTAAAAGAAAATGTTGCTTGGAAAAAATAGGATTATTTTTCATCACTTAAACGCGCAGGCATTATGCGCAAAACCTATTAAACCCATTTTTCAAAATCAGGCTCTTCGCAACCAAGGCAATGTAGACCGCCCTTGCGATATTGTATATTCGCCATAATGTTGTTACATTCTTTATTTTCTTTTGATGGACCACCGCTGATGTGATAAATATTTTTTATGTTAGGGGCCTTTGACTTCAATTCTTTATCAAACACTGAATCTAGCTTCTTGAATTTATCATCCGCATTAATACTCGACATTGCGATAAACGACAAGCTTCCGTCATCATTTTTATTTACAAAACTGTTCAGGTAATTTATAGAGCCCCCAGGGCCAAATGTTCCCGCAACGCTTATTGGAGTAAAACCGCTTTCTTTTAGCTTTCTAATGACTTTTGTATGTTTATCTTCTTTATCGAGCGAAAACATCATACCAAAAACATCAAAACCATTTTCCTTTTTTTCTTCGGTCAAACCAAATTCACGAGAAACAGCATCAGACATTGTTTTATCGTTAACTAAAACATAAGGATAGTCGAGTGGCCTTAAAAACATATCCAAATGAAATTCTAATTGCGGAAGAATGCAAATATTCTCGGGTTTAACATCAAAATCCTTGCTCAATTGCTCTTTTGCTTGCGCTTCGTATTCATCAAACGGTTTTACTTCAAAAGAAATATTTCTCCCGTCGCTTGTTGTGGTATCATACTCGCCTTCTCTTGCAAAAAGCATTCTGTATGTTTCAATGTGCGCGATATTTTTCACAGGACCGATATTTTCCCTGTGGAATTTTGCGCTTGCCATATCAAGAACAGCGTCTTCGCCAATAATTAAATATTTTTCGCCGTCTGGTTTTTTGCCCAAAAACACGTTCCCGCCTTCAAACACGCTGTTTGCTTCAATGGTTGGAACTTCAAGAGCTTTTCCCAACTCACTTTCAAAATTAGGTTTTACCCCCGAAACAAGCACATGGTTTTTATCATTTTTATTGACAATCATTTTGTTATCTTGCGCCCACATATATCTTTTGGAAGATTCTGCACTTTCAATATCTTCATAAAGCTTGCCTGCTTGCTCAAGCTGAACTCTAAAATTTTCTTTTTTGCCCACCTCTTTTAATTCATTAAAAATGTTCTTTTGGGATTCTTGTGTATTATTTTGAAAATATATATTTTTAATTGGCGCCGCGGCATATCCCTTAAAGTTTTGCTTATTTATCAAACCTATTCTCACCTTAACCTCATTATCAAAATTTTCCATTCTTTAAAAACTTGTAAATATGAAAAGTTGCACAACCAATAAATGTAAAAGAAATAATCTTTTATGATTTCAAAAATTCAAATAAAAACAGCAAAAAATTATTTTACGATTTTTGAATAATTATGAAAGTTACACCGATTATCAAAAACAATATAAACTTCAAAGGCTATGACGCAGCGCCTCTTAAGGCTTTACACATTTCAGCAAGCTGGGATAAAATTGGAGACGAATTTCAAAAAATCTGCAAAGATGAAAACATTGAATGCAAACCATACAAATTCAATGGTTCGTACAACCAAGATTTAATGTTGGTTCTTGAAAAAGAGAAAAAACCATATGTCTTAATGCAAGAAAATGTAGAACTTTTAAAACCGTATCTTGGAGAAATGGAAGAGCACTACAAAATGCCTGTAGAACTTTTACCTCTATTTGATAAATCATCCGGCTATATTTCAGGCGGAAACTTTTTCTTGGGCAAAAAACCTGATGGCGAAAAATTTATGCTAATTGGCGCAAATGAAGAGATGTCGATAAGCAAAAAACAGATTTCTGAACGCTATGAAGTTAAACCTGAAAATATACACTATATCAAGCAACAAGATTATCATTTAGACTTATCAATAAGACCTATCGGATATCCGTACGTCTTGGTTAACAATCCCGAAATGTGTTTAAAAAATGAATTTAAAGCAAAGGGCGTAAAAACAAAATCCAAACCAACACTTGATAAAGACAATTACAAAATGCTTGCATATAAAAGAAGTATCGAACAGTTAAAAGAAAACGGATTTGTGCCAATAGCAATCGGT
>JAFVOZ010000063.1 GCA_017505585.1 bacterium | reverse complement strand
GGAAATTGAAGGATATTTAAAAATTATTGACACAGAAAGCTCCAAAGAAACGCCGAACAAAGATATAATCAGAACTAACCTGAAATACGCATCTCAAATTACAGACCAATACATCTCGGAAACTCTTGAAAAAGAGTCAAAAGTTGTTGAAAACTGGGTCGACGCGCTGTTTTTACAAAGAATAGTATACAAAGCAGACCCCGAAGACGTAAACGAAACTTATAAAATCAAAATTGAAAAAAGTGCAAAAATTGAAGATGCAAAACAGCGCGGAATTGAAGCAAAAAAACAAAAAGAGCAATATAAGAATGATTTTATTGCCACCCTAAAAGAAGCAAAAGCCGAAAAAACCGATTTAAAGCTTGCATTTGGCAAATGCACTGAAGCACTAAACATCGCAAAAAAACTAGAAAATAATGAATACATTGCGGCTGCACACCTTGAAAGAGCAAAAATTTTAGATAAGTGTGATTACCCGCGCCTTGCGGTGAGCGAATTTGCTCGTGCTACAAATTGCAACGACCACAACATTAAAACCCATGCTCATCTTGGGCTCGCCCAAATTTACGATGACTACGGCGAATTTGAAGGCGCAAAAGAAAATTATCACGAAGCAGTGGCGCAAAGCGGTGAAGGAAATAACATGACAGGGCAAACCCTTGCACTCAAAGGGCTTGGCACTCTTTACGCAAACAAATTCGACCTTGCAAACACCCAAATGTTTAATGATTTGGCGCTTATTAGCATGGAAGATGTACAGAGCGAAAATATAAAAGCAAAAACATACAAAAGAATAGCTGAAGATTACAGCTATCTTGGTGAAAACAAAAAAGCGTTAAATTACCTGAAACTCTCAACGGAAATTTTCAACAACCAAGAAAATAAAACCTTGAGGGCTGAAAACTTGGAAAAAAATTACACAATGGCTTCCGATTTAATGGGAAAACTCGGAAATGAATCTAAGGCAAAATCTCTTTTATTAAAAGCTCGTCTTGCAAAACTTTCCGCGTAACATCGTATTTCCCGCAAGGCAGAACAAAATTCACTTCTCCGGAAACAACTTTTTTATCAGATTTCATAAGTTGAATAATTTTATCTGCCTTCATTCCGCGCGGAATTTCAGTTTTCAAACCAAGAGTTTTTAAAAGACTGATTGCATTTGCATGATATTCACTACCAACAAGCCCAAGTTTCAAAGATAAATCAAAAGCAAATTTTAAACCAATTGAAACACCCTCACCATGGGTAATTTTATAGTTTGTAAGATTTTCTAGCGCATGGCATAATGTATGCCCAAGATTTAAAATTGCGCGCAAATTGTTCTCGTGTTCATCTGCAGACACAACATCTGCCTTAATTTGACACGAACGAGCAATTATGTTTTCATAATTTTGCCTATAATCCTTAGTTGACAAAAAGTCATAAAAAGTAAAGCTTTCATCAAAAGTATCACATGCGGTTTTTTCAATAAAAGCATATTTAACAACTTCTGCAAGCCCTGTTTTTATCTGCCTTTCAGGGAGTGTTTGAAGAACATTTGGGTCAATCAAAACACATTTTGGCTGATAAAAAGCACCAAGTAAATTTTTTCCGTATTTTGTGTTTACCGCAACTTTTCCACCAACCGATGAATCCACTTGTGCAAGCAAAGTTGTTGGAATTTGCACAAAATTAACACCTCTTAAAACACTTGATGCCACATAACCCACGATATCGCCGACAACTCCTCCACCGAGTGCCACAACGGTATCCTTACGTTCAATTTTTGCCGCCAAAAGTTGGTTTGCAATATATTCAAAAGTTGAGATATTTTTATATTTTTCACCATCTTTAATCACAACCATTTTCTTGGCATATTTTTTCAAATACTTACCATAAAGTCTGTTTACGGTTGTGTTTGTAACAACAAAAACTTCGTTTTTTATGTATTCATCAAGATTTTCAAGAAGATTATTTTGAATAATTATAGGATATGACCTTGCCCCTAAATTAACATCGATGTTCATAAATTCCTCATATTTATAATTTCCTGCACAACTTCAATTGGATTTCTATCCGCTTGGACTATCTTTTTTGTGCAATTTGAATATTTTATTTTACGACTCATATAAAGTTTTTGGAACTCGTCTGGAGTTGTGAGTTTAGGGCGCGACTTATCGCCTGCAATTCTATCGTAAAGAATTTGCGGTTTTGCATCTAAAAAGAAAACGTTTTTCGCTTGAGTCAAAACATCAATATTTCTGTAATTTTCAACAACTCCGCCACCGCAAGCAATAACGCAGTTATCTTTTTCCAAAGCCTCGCTTAAAACTTCCGATTCAACTTGTCTGAAATATTCTTCACCTTTTTGTGCAAAAATTTCAGCAATAAGCTTTCTTTCTTTTTCTTCAATCAAGGTATCTATATCCAAAAAATCGTAACTTAATTCTCCGGCAAGAAGCCTACCTATTGTACTTTTGCCACACCCCATCATGCCAATTAATACAATATTATTTGCAATTTTCATAATTTTTTCTTATTTGCTCCGAATTATCAGACCCAAATCGCTCTAAAAATGCATTCAAAAGAACAATTCCTACCATATTAACAGCAACTGCACCACATGCTTCAACAGCACATGTGTCAGATCTTTCGAAGTGCGCTTTTTTAGGTTCTTTCGTTTTAATATCGTACGAATTTAAAGGCGAAATCATAGTTGGAATTGGTTTCATTGCGCACTTTATAACCAAGTCTTCCCCATTTGTCATACCACCTTCGAGCCCGCCTGCGTTGTTTGTGTTTCTAGTGCATTTGGTGTCATAATACATTTCATCGTGCACGTTGTCGCCTGAATGGTTGGCAACATCACGCCCCATTCCAATCTCAACCGATTTTATTGCAGGAATACTCATAATAGCTTGCGCGATAAGTCCGTCCAGTCTTCTATCCCAATGAACATGTGAACCCAAACCCACAGGTAAATTTTTAAATACGACTTTTATTTCACCGCCGAGCGTAACACCTGCTTCACGCGCTTTATCAATTGTTGGATTGAATTTATCAGGGTTACATTCCCCGCCAATTGATAAAATTTCAAACTCGCCAACAATATTAAATTGAGATAAAACACACCTTGCAATTGCCCCGACCGCCACTCTTGTTGCTGTTTCGCGAGCACTGGAGCGCTCTAAGATGTTTCTGATATCATCCGTATTATATTTGTAAGCACCGGCAAAATCAGCATGCCCAGGGCGCGGGATTGTTATTTCTTTTTCACGCAGAACATCTGCATAAAGTTCTGTATCAACCGCTTCAGAGCTCATTGGAATTTTCCAATTTTCAAAATCTTTGTTTTTTATTTGCAAGCACACAGGGGAACCCATAGTTTTGCCGTGTCGAATACCAGATAAAACCACAATTTTATCTGTTTCAATCGCCATTCTGCCGCCTCTTCCATAACCCTTTTGGCGAGAAGCAAGTTCTGCATTCACAAAATCAAAGTCTATATCAAAACCAGCAGGCAACCCTTCAATTATTGCGTTCAGGCACTTGCCGTGCGATTCTCCTGATGTTAAAAATCTAATTCCCATTTCTTCCTCTATACATAAACCCAAGGCACATGCTCTTCTGCAATCATAACCTCAACGCCTGTTTTTGCAATAATTGCTTGAATTTGTGGCAAAAATGGAATTTCTGATTCAAAATGCCCAACATCTGCCACCGCAAAACCACGCACTTCAAGAGCATTGTGGAATTTCACATCACCTGTGATATATAAATCGATATCGTAATTTTCAAGCTTTTTGATATTTCCTGCACCAGCACCCGCGCAAATTGCAACGTTTCTCACTGTTTCAATATTATCAGGATTTACAAGCTTAATTCTTTCCGAGCCAAGCGCGGTTTTGGCGGATTCCAAGAAATCATCAAGTGCAATTTCATCTTTTATATGCGCAATTTTAATATAATCATCAGCAGGCACAAGATTTTTCAAACCCAAAACGCCTGCGAGTGTATCAGTTGTGGAACCGTATGTTTTATCCATATTGGTATGTGCGCTGTAAACACAAATGTTATGCTTAATTGCCTGTACAATAATCGGATTATCAATTTTACTTAATTTGTTAAATATAAACGGATGATGAGTAACAATTAAATCACAATCGTTTGTGATTGCTTGCTCAAGCACATCTTTTGTGAGTGACAAAGCCACAAGAACCTTGTTTGTATAATCATGGTGCAAGTTAATTTGCCAGCCTGAATTATCCCAATCTTCAGCTAAATCAAGCGATGCGTAACCTTCAATTACTGAAATAATTTTTTCTGTTTTAATCATACAAAAGCTCCAAAATTTTATCTGCCGCCTGTTTTTTGGAAATATTTTCAAAATGCTTAATATCTTCAGATTTTGAAATTATGTATATTTCCGTGTCATCTTTTCCAAGGGATTTTTGCGCTTCGTTTGCGATTATATAATCGCATTTTTTGGCTTCAAGCTTTGCTTTAGCGCACTCAATCAAATTTTGTGTCGCAAGGCAAAAACCAATAATTTTTTGGTCGGGTTTTTTATCTTGTGCAACACTTTTAAGTATATCAGGATTTTTAACTAACTCAAGCTTTAAAGTTTCATTACTTTCTTTTGTAATTTTTTGAGCTTGGGGGTTGCTAACCCTGTAATCAGCAACAGCCGCAGCCATAATTAAACAATCAGAATTTTCAAATTCAGATTTTGTGGCATCCAACATGTCAACCGCACTTGCGACTTCAAGCACCTTATATGGTGCACTATGGGAAAATGTTGAGACAAGCACTACATCTGCTCCAAGTTTGTGCGCAGATTCAGCAAGCGCAAGCCCCATTTTCCCGCTTGAAGCGTTTGAAATGTACCTAACAGGATCAATATACTCTTTTGTACCACCCGCTGTGATAACAATTCTTTTACCTGCAAGGGGTGAATTTTTATTCAAAAATTCAAGCGTTTCATTGTGTATCTTGGAAGGGGCAGGCATTTTTCCTTTACCCTCTGTGCCACAAGCAAGAAATCCGTAATCAGGTTCAATTATATGAACCCCTGCATTTTCCAGCTTTCTCAGATTTTCTTGCACAAAATCATTTTTCCACATTCCAGTGTTCATTGAAGGAGCAAGAACAAATGGTTTTTTGTGTCCGATATAAGCACAGGAAACGCTCGTCATAAGATTGTCTGCGATACCGTTTGCAATTTTTGAAATTGTGTTCGCGCTTGCAGGTGCTATTACAAAAACATCTGCCCAATCAACGAGTGAAATATGCTCAGTTGTGCCTTTTTCTCTAAATTGATCAAGATAAACAACATCGCCCGAAAGTGTTTCAAGCGTTTTTTTGCCCAAAAATTGAAGAGTATTTTCGGTAATTAAAACTTTTACATTATCCCCTGCGCGTTTGAATAATCTTATAAGCTCACAAGTCTTATAAGCAGCAATTGCACCTGTTATACCTATTAATACATTTCTCAATTTTTCTCGCTTTCATATACGGATTGAAGCTCGCCAAATGCTTGTTCTACCGTTATGTTTTTAATTTGATATTTAAAAAGATGAGCATTTTTCATTTCTTCTTTAGCAGCACTGAGCCTTTTTTGAACCGCTTCTTCAGATTCAGTTTTTCTGCCTCTAAGCCTTTCTTCAAGCACTTCTTGAGAAGGCGGCATAATAAAAATTGATACAGCATCAAGGTTTTTTTTCATTATTTTTTTAACACCCTGAACCTCAATTTCGAGAATAATATCATAACCTTCATTCAGTTTTTTGGTTACATATTTTTTGCTTGTGCCGTATAAATTTCCTGAGTACTCAGCCCATTCAAGAAAAGCATCTTCTTCTATCATCTGCTCGAATTTTTCCCTCGAAACATAAAAATAGTTCACCCCTTCAACTTCACCTTCGCGAGGCTTCCTCGTTGTGGTTGAAATTGAATAAATGAGGTTGTCGTTATGCTCAAGAAATTTTTTCAAAACAGTGCCTTTGCCAACTCCTGATGGCCCTGCGACTATAAATAATTTTCCTGTTTTTCCGCTCATTTGGATATATTATACACGCAATTCAGGTATTTTATCAAGATTTAATTCCTGTTGAGCCAAAACCACCTTCACCCCTTTGAGTTTCGGATAAATTGGCAACTATTTGGATTTCAGCTTGTGCAACTTCAGCAATAACCATTTGCGCAATCCTATCTGCAGGATTTATTGTATAAGCTTCACTCGAAAGATTAACAAGGGGAACGCAAACTTCTCCTCTATAATCTGAATCAATTGTCCCTATGCAATTAATCAAAGTTATACCGTGTCTTATTGAAAGGCCGCTTCTTGGGCGAATTTGGGCTTCATAACCCATCGGAACTTCAATTTTAATACCTGTCTGGATTAACTTTCTTTCAAGTGGTTTTAAAGTTATGGCTTCAGGAATTGAAGCAATTAAATCCATACCTGCTGCACCCACTGTTTTATATTCGGGCAACCCCAAACAATGCTCAAGTTTTTCAATTTTTAATTCAATATTTTTCATTGTTCAACTCCCATAAAATTTTTATACCTTTATGAGTCAAGTCTTTGTCAATTAAATCAAATTTACGGGTCACTTTGTCATATAAAATTTCGCTATATCCGCCGCAAGCAATAAATGTTGCAGACTCTCCGAGCTCTTTTTCAGATAATGCCACCATGCCGTCTATCATACAACTATGACCACGAACAACACCGGCAAGCATTGCATCAACCGTGTTTTTTGCTATTACATTTTTGGCGGTTTCAATTCTTAGTTTTGGGAGTTTTGACGTAAATTTTGTAAGTGACTGCGCCTGAATATTAACCCCGGGGGCTATCATCCCGCCAACAAAATTTTTATTCGCATCAACTATATCAAAAGTTGTTGCCGTTCCAAAATCAACAACAATAACAGGTAACTTGCAATGTTTTACAGCATAAGCAGCATTTGCAATTCTATCTGCCCCAAGCTCATGCGGAAAATCAATTTTAATTCCGAAAGGAAGTTTTATCTTATGAGTTATATTAAAAACTTCAACCTTCAGATACTCAGAAATTGCAGATTTTATTGTTTCATCAAGCGCAAGCACTACGTTCGAAATAGCGCAAGCCGTTATACTCAAAGGAATATCAGATTTTTTAATTAAATCAGATATTAAAGAGCCATATTCGTCTTTTGTTTTTTTAGTGTCAGACGAGATACTAAAGGTTCTGATTATATCATCACCCCTAAACACCCTAAAGCTTATGTTTGTATTTCCAATATCAACGGTAAGTAACATTTCAACCTCTTTTGTCGCATTTTAAAAAAGCCGCTTTCGCGGCTTTTAATTATTTTTTAGGATTTAAAAAATCCGGAATATCTAGAAAACCGCTTCTGGTTGAAGTTGATTCAAAATCAGTTTTTGGAACATTTGGAAAATCAAATTGTCCTGAAAGTGATGATGAACCTGAATTTGGATTAAATTGAGGAGTATCAAATATAGTTCCTATTGAAATTTTGTTTGTATCCTTAATTTTTACTTCACCGTTTTGAAGCGAGAAACCTGTTGCGATAACAGTGATTTGGATTTCACCTTGAATTCTGTCGTCAATCACAGAACCAAAGATAACAACTGCATCTTCACTGATAGCATCGTGGATAACGCTTGCAGCTTCATTTACTTCATGAAGTGTCATATCTGAACCACCGGTCACGTTCATAATAATGCCGGTTGCGCCGTTAATAGAAGCTTCAAGAAGTTTAGAGCTGATAGCAGATTTCGCAGCCTCAATAGCTCTTCCTTCACCTGATGCTTTACCGATACCCATAAGAGCTGAGCCAGATGATTGCATAACCGTTTTAACATCGGCAAAGTCAACGTTGATGATACCAGGAACAACAATGATATCAGAAATACCTTGCACACCTCTTAGGAGAACTTCGTCAACAATCAAGAAAGCATCACGCATTGTTGTTCTGCGTTCAACAACTTCCATTAATTTATCGTTAGGAATTACGATTAAAGCATCGACATTTTCTTTTAATTTTTCAAGACCTGCATTTGCTTGAGCTAAGCGTTTTTTACCTTCGAAACCAAATGGTTTTGTAACAACGGCAATTGTAAGTGCGCCAAGTTCTTTAGCAATTCTTGCAACAACAGGAGCAGCACCAGTACCTGTTCCGCCGCCCATACCTGCTGTAACGAAAACCATATCTGCGCCGTCTAGTGCTACTACGATATCTTCTCTGTTTTCTTCAGCAGCTTTTTCACCAATTGAAGGATCTCCGCCTGCACCAAGACCATTTGTTAATTTAGTACCAATTTGTAATGTTTTTTGCGCTTGTGACATCGCAAGAACTTGAGCATCTGTGTTTATTGCCCAAAATTCAACACCGTTCAAACCGGCTTTTATCATTCTATTGACAGCATTTCCGCCACCGCCACCAACACCAACTACTTTAATGCTTGCATTGTTAGAAAATCTTGGTTCTTGCGGTGCAGCACCTAACTTATTGTCAAAACTGTCTAATCTAAATTTTTCCACTTTTTGTCGAGCTCCTTAAGTAAGTCGTCCTGTTAATAAAATAATATTTTAAAAACAATCCATTGTAAATATATTTTTTACCATTATCACGCAAAATTAACATAAATTCAAATTACTAAATAAATGTTTACAAAATTAACTCTTGCAAGCGTTATATATGAATTTTATACAAAAAACTTGTCTTATTTTATTTTTAAGTATAAAATAAGAGCATACAGATTTAATTTATTTATTTTTATTTTTGTATTGTCAATATTAACTACGCTATCGAGGGATAGAGAGAACTATGTACACAAATAAATGCACAAAGTGCGGCAAAGAATTTGAGACAAAAAATCCTAAAAGAATGATTTGTCCTGATTGTTTGTACCCTGAAAGAACAACTATAGACCCAAATGCTCCTCAAGCTGAATTTCAAAGAAGTTACAGTGCAGGAGTTGGCGCACCGCCATCAGGCAACAGTTATTCAAGAAAGCCTTATGACCCTTCAAGAAGAAACAGTTACGGCGGAGGAAATAATTACGGCTCGCGCGGCGGGTTTAACAAACCACAAAGACAAGGCGGTTTCAAAAAACCTGCACCAAAAAGACCTCAAAAGGCTAAAGCTCCTCTTGTTGATAAATTAACTTTAGAAAAAATTGAAGAAATGTATAAAAAGATGTTACCTCTGCCAAACCCTGATGCACATGAGGTAATCGCGCAAGCATTAGAATTGGAACCAAAAAAAGCATTTTTTTGCGATTAATTTAGTAAGACAAAAATTAATGCTTCCAAAAGTTCAATATCCAAAAAGAAAACTTGCACTCACGCCTGACCAACTTATGGCAATCAAAAATTTATACGAACCATTATTGCCAACACCTCCAATCGGGTGTCATAAAATCATCTCTGTTCAATTAAGACTTGATGAATGGAGGGTGCATGTCGGAATTGGCTTAGTAAGAAAACAAATGGGGCTTGAAAGATGGAATCCGGACAGACCTGATGCTCCTGAAGAATTTAAAAACAAGCAAAAAGAAGAATAAATTAAAAAGCGAGGCGTCAACCTCGCTTTTTATATAGAACTTAGAACTTAGATTTTAAGATTGATATTAAACGATAAAATTATTACCGTATTTAAGTGAACCTACTAAATAGCCTTCTTGAAGCATTTTTGTAAGATTGTTGTAAACTTTTTTCTTTGGGGGAGTCATTGCAGCACTTGTTCTTACTTTAGATTCTTGATATGCACTTGGAGCTGCGCATTTAATAAAAAAGTTATCTACATCTGTATTGAATATTGGTCTTGTTGCTGTAATTGTCATTTTAAACTCTCTTAAATCTCTCTTACTCATATATAAAGTTAATTGATTTTAAAATATTGCCTTTTTAAATCAAAAATATATACTTTTTGTTACAATTGTTTACAAAAAAAATAAGTGCTGGACTATTTCTCTCGCGCATTACATCAGGTTAATGATTTTTTAATTTTTAAATGCAATTTCACACAAAAATACCGAGATAACAAATATAACTTTTAATTGTCATTGCTATTAGATAACCGTATCAAAACATCAAAAAACACTCATCAATAGCAGAAAAATGACAATAAAGGTTAATTCAGACAATTTAATATTTTTGAATAACCTGAACTCGGCAAGTGACAGGCTGGCAACGG
>JAFVOZ010000062.1 GCA_017505585.1 bacterium | reverse complement strand
CATAAATCATAAAATCGCCGAATTTTGTCGGGAGATGCGCTTCGGCTTCACGAATTACAAACTTTTCTCTGTTTAATCTGTATTCAATAAGAGCTGAAACCGTGATGAATTTAATATTGTATTTTTTTGCGAATTCAAAGAGCTCGTCTCTTCTTGCCATATGACCGTCAGCATCCATTATTTCGCACATAACGCCTGCTGCCTTATGCCCCGCAAGACGTGCCATATCAACGGCTGTTTCCGTGTGTCCTGTGCGCTCTAAAACACCTCCGTCTTTAGCTACACATGGAAACAAATGCCCAGGACGGCGAAGGTCATAAGGAGTTACGTTGTCTGAAATCGCAACTTCAATTGTTTTTGCTCTGTCAAATGCGCTAATACCTGTTGTAACCCCATATTTTTCCGCAGCATCAATGCTTACCGTAAAAGCCGTTTTCATTTCTTCGCTGTTTCTGTCCACCATTTGCGGAAGCTCAAGTTTTTGAGCTATTTGAGAAGAAATTGCAAGGCAAATAAGCCCGCGGCACTCGCTAGCCATAAAATTGATTATTTCGGGAGTTGCAAACTCGGCAGAAACAATCAAATCGCCTTCATTTTCTCTGTCTTCATCATCTGCAACAATAATTGGTTTACCTTCCCTAAAATCTTTTATTGCTTCTTCAATTGTATTAAACATTAAAATCCATTCTCCCTAAGAAAATTTTCGTCAATTTTTGTTTTTTTAGTGTTCCCTGCAAATTTTTCGATGTATTTTGCAAAAATATCAAATTCTATGTTTACAAAATCTCCTGTTTTTAAACAAGAAAGATTGGTGACATCAAGCGTATGCGGAATTAAATCCACTTCAAAATAATCATCCCCGCAATCTGCAACCGTAAGACTAATACCATTTACACAAACAGAACCTTGAGGAATAATATATTTTGTATCGCATAAGAATGTATACGCTTTTGAATTTCCTAAATCTTTAATTGAATAAAGTTTTGCAACAGTATCTATATGACCTGAAACAATATGGCCGCCAAATCTTGAATTGGCCATCATTGCACGTTCAAGGTTAACTAGCTCACCTTTTTTCAAATTCCCAAGATTTGTGAGTTTCAATGTTTGGGGCATTATGTCAAAAAACAGTTCATTTTCGTTAAAATTGCTAACGGTTGTGCAAACGCCATTAATTGCAATGCTTTCGCCAAGTTCAATATCTGAAAAATGGTTCTGAACGCAGATTTTCGCCCCATTTGAGGATAAAGTGATATTTATAACTTTAGCTATTTTTTCGCTCAACCCTGTAAACATAGTAAGATTTTAACACAAAAAATGAACAAAAATTTTACATTTTTTAAAATTAATGGTAAAATCAAGCTGTAGCAACAGGAGAAAAACAATTAGCGCACAGGACAACAGAATTCTTAACGAAAAAATCAGATCACAAGAAGTTATGCTCATAGGCGATAACGGCGAAAACTTCGGTATTATTCCCACTAAAAAAGCTTTAGAAATCGCGAAAGAAAGAGATTTAGATTTAGTTGTCGTTTCTCCAAATCAAGCACCGCCGGTTGCCAAAATCATGGATTATGGCAAGTATAAATATGAAACAGAAAAAAGAGCTAAAGAAGCTCGCAAAAAACAACATACCGTTGATATTAAAGAAGTAAAAATGCGTTATAAAATTGATACGCATGATTATATGGTTAGAATTAAAAGTGCTACAAAATTCCTCACAACGGGCAACAAAGTTAAAGTTGTTATTATGCTAAGAGGAAGAGAAATGCAACACAATAAGCTTGCTCTTGACCTTGCAACAAAATTTATTGAAGACTTGGTAGCTTCAGAAATTCCTATGCAAGTTGAAAGAAAACCTTTGCTTGAAGGAAGAAATGTTGTTGCAATTTTAGCTCCAAGCTCTAAATAACAAGTTATTTAAGGCTTTTTAGAGGTTTAAACTCCTAAATCTGTTGCAAGTTTTGCAATTTCTTCATCTGTGAAGTTTAATTCCACTTGTTTAGCTTTAATTGCTTCCAAGAAACGCTTGAATCCCACTTTGCTGTCACCTTCAAAATTAGCTGCTTTTTGTATTAAAGATTCAATTGTTCTAAAAGACACTTTATGTTTGTCTTCTGCAAGAGTTTCCGCTAAAACCTTTAATTTACCGCCTTCTGCTTGCTTTAAGACATCTTCAACCAAAGGACAGTTTTTATATCTGGTTGCTATTGTTCTTTGAATTGTCTCGGCATCAGGCAAACCGATTTCTTTTATTATTTGGAATCTGCTGAGCATTGCGGAATCTAATTTTTTACCGTCTTTTGTAACGGCTTTTTCAGGATTAATATCAAGATTTGTTGAAGCAATTGTGATGATATTATCATGCTTTCCAAGTCGTTCAGTAAAACAGGTTTTAAATTCATTTAAAACATTATTTGAATGCTTTTTGCTGGTGCTTTCATCCACCATCATTACTGAATCGATTTCATCTATAAATACAAGGAATTTTGTTTTTGGATTTTTTTCTGCTTGTTCGCAAATTTCATTCACTGCAGCCTGAATATTTTTTTCGGTTTCACCAACATATTTTGAACCCAAACTGGTTACATCCAAAGTAGCGAATCTAGAATCAGGAAATTCTCTTGCTATCGCTTGAACAATTGTCGTCTTACCTGTTCCGGGAGGCCCGTATAATAAAACTGATTTTGGTTGGGTACCTCCTCTTTTTGCGATTACATCCGCATTGCTGATTGAAGTTCTTATTTCATCAACCAATTCTTTTAACGGTTTAGACAAGCATAATTCATCGGCCGTTTTAAATTTGCTGGTATCTTTAAATAACATGTTGCTCAAATCTTTTCTGTTAATAGGAGAAGAGGTAATGCCCCCACCGTTTTTACCGAATAAATTCATTATTTTACTTGCACAAAAAGATGCAATTATAATTAAAACAACGCTTTTAGCCAAAGTCCAAACACCGTTTAAAAGATTGGATTTCTTTTTTTGAGGTGCAATTTGAACAGGTTGCATATCTTGTGGTTCAATTACTTGAGTTTGAGGAACAATATAATGTGCTTGCGCTTGTGGTGTCTGCATTTTGGCTTCTGCACTCGGTTCTCCCGCATTTTTTGTTTCTGATTTTATAAAAGAATCATGATCAACATTGTTGTTTGTTTGCGGCGATGCTTTAAAAGGCAAAACGCCTTGATTTACATTTTTAACAACTGGAGATAAAATCTTTTGAATTGTCATAAAAAATCCACACTTTTCCCATTCACTTAAACTTATAAAAAAATTGTTTGCTTTTAAATTGCTTGTTTTTTGATGATTTATGAAGAAATGTAAATAGGTGAAATTACATGCTGCACGCTGGTTTTGCATGAAAAAAGAGTTGATAAATAAATTCATCAACTCTTTTATTTTTCATATTTTGGATCATTCGTAATTTCCGCACACCTTCGCAAAACGTAGTCCAGTATCGAGCTGTCTGTCGAAACTCCTCGTTTCGACATCACGCTCTCACATCCTTTTGCTCGTTTGTACAAAAAAAGGCGTCACAAGACGCCTAATTTTTGTACTGCACTTCGATTACATCATTCCCATGCCGTCTGAGGGCGTTTCCGCCCACGACGATTGAGAACGGTTACAAAAAAGCTTGGCAAACTCCTCGTTTGCCAAGCTTTTTCTAACACACTTTTGGGTCATTCGTAATTTTCTACAACGCATCAGCGTTGTTGAGAAAATTACATCATTCCCATGCCGCCCATGCCTTGCATTGCAGACATGTCAGGCATTGCAGGTTTTTCTTCAGGAATATCAACCACTGCAGCTTCTGTTGTAAGCAACATTGAAGCAACTGAAGCAGCGTTTTCTAAAGCACTGCGAGTAACTTTAGCAGGGTCAACAATACCAGCTTTAAACATATCGCAATATTCATTTGCCATTGCATCATAGCCGTATGAACCTTGTTCTTTTTTAACATTTTCAACAACTACATCACCTTTTGCACCTGCGTTTTCAGCAATTAATTTAACAGGAATGTCAAGCGCCGCGGTTAAAATTTTGAAACCAACTTTGTCGTCATCTGATTCAAATGCTCTTGTTTCAATTTCTTTTTCAAGAACTTGTTGAACTCTAACAAGTGCAACACCGCCACCTGGAACAATACCTTCTTCTTGAGCTGCGCGAGTAGCATTTAATGCGTCTTCAATTCTTAATTTAGATTCTTTAAGTTCGACTTCAGTTGCTGCACCAACTTCGATAACTGCAACACCGCCTGAAAGTTTTGCAATTCTTTCTTGAAGTTTTTCTTTATCATAATCTGAATCAGATTGTTCAATTTGTTTTTTCAAAAGTCTAACTCTTTCAGCAACTGCGTCTTTTGTTTCGTTGCCAACAACAATTGTTGTTTCATCTTTTGTAACAGCAACTCTTCTTGCTTTACCAAGTTGTTGAACTGTAACATTTTCAAGTTTGATGCCAAGTTCTTCAGTGAACATTTGACCACCAGTTAAAATTGCAATATCTTCAAGCATTGCTTTTCTTCTGTCACCAAAACCTGGGGCTTTAACTGCAACTGCTCTTAAAACTTTTCTCATTGTGTTCACAACAAGTGTTGCAAGAGCTTCACCTTCAACATCTTCAGCGATGATTAAAAGTGAACGACCGTCACGAGCAACTTGTTCTAAAATTGGAACAAGGTCAGCAATCAAATTGATTTTTTTGTTTACGCATAATACATAGGCGTCTTCTAAAACTGCCTCCATGCGCTCAGCATCTGTAATGAAATATGGTGAAATATAACCTTTATCGAATTGCATACCTTCAACAATTTTTTTATCGGTTGTAAAAGTTTTTGATTCTTCAACTGTAATAACGCCTTCAGTTCCAACTGCTTCAATACAATCTGCAATTAAGTTACCGATTTCTTTATCATTTCCTGCTGAAATTGCAGCAACTTGTGCGCGCATTTCTTTTGAATCAACAGGTTTTGACATATCTTTAATTTCACGAGTTGCAATTTCAACAGCTTTTGCAATACCTTTTTTGATGCCAATTGGGTTAGCACCGGCTGTAAGGTTTCTTAAACCTTCTCTGAATATTGCTTGAGCTAAAACTGAAGCGGTTGTTGTGCCGTCCCCTGCAACATCATTTGTTTTAGATGAAACATCTTTTAAAAGTTGTGCACCCGCATTTTCAAGTCCGTCTTTTAATTCGATTTCTTTTGCAATGGTTACACCGTCATTAACAATTTGTGGTGCACCATATTTTTTTTCTAATATAACGTTTCTGCCTTTTGGTCCAAGAGTAACTTTAACAGCATTTGCAACTGCGTTAACGCCGTTTAAAAGGGCTTCTCTTGCATCAGCATTATATACAACTTTTTTTGCCATAATAATTTTCCTTTTCTTTACACTAACTAATTTTGTTTGTTATGATACGTCGTAGTGCTATCTGCAACCCTCATCGGGTCGCCGATTTCGCACCGGCTTGCGCTACTCGATAATAGCTAATACATCTTTAATTGATAAAATTTTGTATTCTTCGTTATCAATTTTTACATCTGTGCCTGAATATTTAGCATATAAAACGATATCGCCAACAGATACTTCCATTGGTTCTTTTTCGCCGTTTTCCATGGTTTTTCCTGCACCAACAGCTACAACTTCACCTTTTTGTGGTTTTTCTTTTGCGCTATCAGGAATAAAAATTCCGCCTTGTGTTTTTTCAACATCATCAACAACTTTGATTACAATTCTGTCCATTAATGGTTTAATTGCCATAATTAATTCTCCTTTTAATCCATTCTTCTATTCTATTTTAATTCTTCCAAAAATTAATATTTTTAACAAAAAATTAATTTTTATATTCTTCCAAAAATTCCAACACCTTGCGAAGTGCTCTGCCTCTATGAGATATTAAATTTTTCTCGTCTTCTGAAATTTCTGCAACACTTACTTCATAACCTTCAGGCACAAAAATCGGATCATATCCAAAACCGCCGTTCCCTGCAGGTTTTTCTGAAATTTTGCCTTCCATAATTCCCGTTGTTTTAAAAACAACTTCACCCTTTTTGTTGCAAAGCGTCATAGCGCAAACAAACCTTGCACCCCTATCTTTCACACCTTGAAGCTCGTCTAAAACCCTGTTTATCCTATCTTCAGCAGTTGGGGCATATCTTGCACTTTTAAGCCCTGGGGCATTATTTAGCGCATAGATTTCAAGCCCGCTATCATCCGCTAAAAATAAATCCTCTTCGCCACCGCAACACTTAGACGCTTCGTAAGCCTTGATAAATGAATTTTCTTCATAAGTTGCGCCTGTTTCATCAGGGTCAAATTTTCCTTCGGGCAACTTTGCATTAACACCATAAGGATTTGCTATTTCATTTATTTCAAGAACTTTATGCGGATTCCCTGAAGCAAAATAAATTTCTAGCATTTATTCTCCAAATCTTCTTTGTCTTTTCGCAAATTCTTCAATTGCTTCTTTAAGTGCATCTTCGCCAAAATCTGGCCAATATAAATCTGTCACAAAAATTTCGCTATACGCAATTTGCCACAGTAAATAATTACTTATTCTTTTTTCACCACCTGTTCTAACAAGCAAATCAGGGTCAGGGATGTTTGCTGTATATAAATTTTTTGATATTAATTCTTCTGTAATATCTTCGGGTTTTATGCCAAGTGATACAATCTTTTGCACAGTTTGCACCATTTCATGGCGAGCACCGTAATTAATTGCTATTTGCAAATTTACGCCTGTGTTATTTTTTGTTTTTTCTTCTGCCTCATCAAGCACTTCAACTAAATCGCCTGTAAAACGAGATTTATCTCCAATAAATCTTAAAACAACATTATTTTCGTGAAGCTCCAAAAGTTCATTTTTGATTGTATCTTTAAGAAGATTCATCAAAAAATCTACTTCTTCTTTTTTTCTATTCCAGTTTTCAGTTGAAAACGCATAAACCGTAATATATTTAACGCCGAATTTATCCGCCGCAATTACTGTTTTTTTAAGAGCTTCAACGCCTTTTTTGTGCCCCATCATAGAAGGAAGCATTTTGCTGTGCGCCCAACGTCGATTACCGTCCATAATGAGCGCAATGTGTTTTAACCCCGTTTTTTCAACAACTTTTTTCATAACTTATCCTTGATTTTATAAGTATATTGCAAATATTTTTTTAAATAAAGAAAGAATGCTATAATTTTTTTATGAAAATTTTATTTATCGGAAATAATTTTGCAACCCAAATTTTCAGCAAAAAATTTGCTGAATATAAACAAGTTGAAATTTTTTCAACTATAAATATTGAAGGCATCAACTTTGTTGATATTAACTATTTAGATTTTGATAACCTGCTTGAGTTTGTGAAAAATAACAAAATTGAGCTTGTGATTATTTCTGACTATAGAGCACTTGAGAGCGATTTTTCCGAAAAATTAAAACAAGAAGGAATAGGGGTTTTCGCGCCTGATTGCGGAATAAACAGAATTACAAACGACAGAGCAAAAGCAAAAAAATTTTTATACAGAAATAAAATTGAAACAACTCCTTTCGTTATTTGCGATAAGCCTCAAAACGCTTATGAATACATTAAAAAAGCAAATTACCCTCTTTGCATAAAACCTAATGAACATTGCGAAACATTGGGCACCGTAATTTGCGAAACTTACAAAGAGGCAAATGCCGCTCTTGCAAAATTTTATGAAAATGATTCTTCAACAATTGTTTTTGAAAATTTTATTGAAGGACGTGAATTTACCGCCTACATCATCACGGACGGAATCAACGCCAAGCTTTTGAATTTTGTAACAACAAAAAATTCAAGATGGGCAAAATCAGGAATAAATTTCGGGGATGAAGAATTTAAGAAAAAAGTTATTGAAGAATTTATAAACCCGCTTATGATTGCTCTTTCAAACGAAGGCGAATATATCGGCATAATAGGGATTGATTTCTTGCTCGATAATGAAAATAATTTGTATGTGCTTGAGTGTAATCCGTTTTTCCAAAGTCTTGATGTAGAAATTTTTACCTCGTCTTGCAGGGAAAATTTAATTGAGCTTTTTGAAAGCGCATTATCAGGCGATTTGGTTGAAAAATATAAAGAAGTTAAATTTGATGATATGGTGTACGTTGCAGAAATTGATAACCAAGGAAAAATAAACACTTACCAAGGAAGAACTTTACATGAAGCACTTGAAATAAGCGAAAGCAAAGAACTTCAAAAGGAGTTTGAATGGAAATTTTAGCAATAATTCCTGCTCGCGGCGGCTCAAAAGGAATAAAAAGAAAAAATGTAAAATTGCTCAAAGGAAAACCTTTGGTAGCATATTCTATTGAAGCAGGTCTTAGCTCAAAATATGTAACAAGAACCGTTGTTTCAACCGAAGATAGCGAAATAAAAGAAGTTTCGCTCAATTTTGGCGCAGAAGTTGTAGATAGACCAAATGAACTCGCTCAAGATAAAACAAAAACAGCACCTGTTATGTACCACACACTAAAAGAGCTTGAAAAAACAGGATACAAACCTGATTATGTCGTTCTTTTGCAGCCTACATGTCCTCTTCGAGATGGAAATTATATTGATAAAGCATTTAATTTTTTCTTTGAAAATGATTGGGCAGACAGCTGTTTTTCGGGACACACTATAGGCACAACACATGCTAAATGGAGCATAGGTAAATCAGGTAAATTGAACTCGTTATATGATTATCACAAGCGCCCAAGAAGACAAGACGAAGCTGAACATTATGAAATGATAAGAGAAAACGGCGCGTTTTATGCTCTAAGTTATGAAAATTTTATGCGCTATGAAGATTTTATCGGAAATAATCCTTGTGTGTATTTAACCGATTTTGTGGTGGATATTGATTTCGAACAAGATTTTGATGAGGTTGAAAATAAATTAAATGAAAATAATTGAAAAAATGCTCATCAAATTAATTAGAATTTATAAATTTTTCTCGCGTTTTACCCCGCCTGTTTGCAGATTTCACCCAACGTGTTCTACTTATATGATTCAAGCAATTCAAAAATATGGGGCAGGAAAAGGTGTTTGGCTTGGGCTTAAAAGAATTGCAAGGTGTCACCCTTGGAACCCTGGCGGATATGACCCCGTGCCTTAGGATTATTTATACCAAGCTTTAAAATTATTAATTTTTTGAATTAAATCTTCATAATTACCCTCAAATTTTAAACATCTGTCATCAATTATTAGCCAAGATAATTCTTTTATATTTGTAATATCAGAAAAATATTTATCCAAATTGTTTTCTATAAGCCATTTTGAAGCAGAAAGTTTATTTCTTGTGGTAAATAATCTTAAATCAAAATCAAGATATAAATTTTCTAAAAATTTATCTACACCATTTTTTGGTTTTGGGATAAAATTTGTGTCATATTTACCAACATATTCATTTAAAACACCATCTAAATCTATCAAGATTGTTTTTTTAAAAGTTTTTTGTTGCATAATTAATCGCCTTCAAGTCTTAAGTCATTTAGCACTATAACATGTTTAATTTAAAAAGTACACTTATAAAATTAAGTGCAAAAATAAGGTGTATAAAACATTCAATTTTATACTTACTATATTTAATGTTAGGAGCAAGTATAAAATGTTTAAAATCGAAAAACCTGAAATGATAAATAAAACTTTTAGATTGCCGCTAGAACTTGTGCAAAGACTCCAAACTGTTGCACAAAATAAAGGTGTTTCATTAAACAATTTAATTATTCAATGTTGCGAATATGCTCTTAAAAATTTAGATAATAAATAATTTATTTCTCTAAAACTTTTTCATCTAAAACTTTTTTAACTTGTGCGAAAACTTCTTCAATTCCAAGGTTGGAATTTATCACATGCACTCTGTTCGGTTCATTTTTTGCAATTTCAAGGTAGCCGTTGCGCACTTTTTTATGAAATTCAATACCTAAAGATTCAAGTCTGTCTTTAGTTTTGCCCACTCTTTCTTGTGCAATTTCACTATCAACATCAAAAACAAATGTAATATCAGGTTTTACACCAGCAACTGCTATATCATTCAAATATTTGACTTTATCAATGTCAATTCCTCTGCCATAGCCTTGGTAAGCAATGTTTGAATCTGTATGACGATCACATAAGATAATTTTACCTTCTTCAAGTGCGGGAATAATTTTTTCTTGAATGTGTTGAGCTCTATCTGCTAAATATAAAAATGTTTCGCATTCAGATGCCACAGGGTCAGGATAATGAAGCAAGATTTCACGAAGCTTAACGCCAAGCGCTGTTGCGCCCGGTTCGCGAGATAATAAAACCTCAACACCTTTTTCTTCCAAATATTTGGCACAAAGCCCTTGTTGCGTTGTTTTTCCGCAACCATCCGCGCCTTCAAATGTAATAAAAAGACCTTTTCTCATCTAAACTTCTTTAGCCTCTTTAATTGCAAGTTTTGCCGCTTTTAAAATTTCTTCGTAATTTTTATCTAAATACAACTCGCGACCGAGTGCAACTGCTGAAGCACCTGCTTTTAAATATGCTTTAATGTTGTCTATTGAAACATTGCCTGCAGGAATTACATTTAAAAAGTTCATTGGGCGAAGTAAATCTTCAATATATGTTGTTCCACCTAAATCACGAACAGGATAAATTTTAATAAGCGGGATTCTTGCTTTCCAAGCACAATATGCTTCGTTTGGAGTTGAAGCACTTAAAATAAGCGGAATTTTGTTCCAAGATGAAAACTTAACTAATCCCATTTGTAGAATTGGTGAAACCAAAAGTTTAGAACCTGCCTCAAGTGCTTTTTGCGCTTGCCAAGTTGTAATAATTCCTCCTGTTGCAACAATAATATCTTTATTTTTTGCAACTTCTTGAACAGCTTCAAGCGTTGAATTTAATTCAATTACTTTTATACCTGCTTCAGCATAAGCATTTGCAATTTCAACCGCACGCGCTGTTTCGTCTGCTCTCACTACCCCATAAATCTTAGAATCAATAATCTGTTTTATAATATTTGTCATTTCACTACTCTTAATTTTGTCTTTACTTCTTCTCGTTTAACTCTTAACTCCATATTCGACAGCTTTAAAGGTGCTATCACAGACATTGTCTGTCTGTCTTTTAAATCCCAATACACTTTTCCTTCAGGATATTTTCTGAAATGATAAGTTGAACACATAACAACTGTTTTAATTGCATCAATCAAATTTAATGGGCTAATGTCTGCTTCAAATTCGCTGCATCGATTTTTGTTAATAAAACCCTTAATCCCGTCTATTACTTCTGTGACATGGCGAAATTTAAAGTCTATTTGAAACTTTTTCATAGAAATTTAATACCGTATATTCTGTATACTAAATATCTCGACAAATTTTTAAGTTTTTTTACAAAAAGAATTAAATCTAGTCCTTTTGATGTATAATTTTTTTGTAGATTTTTAGGTAGATTATGAGCAACTTCGGTATTAAACAAAACGCAAACTTGGAATTAAAAGCTATTGCCAAAAAAATCAAATGTGTTGCTTTTGATATAGACGGTGTTATGACCGATGGCTCTCTAACTTTCCTCGAAGACGGAAGAGAAATTAAAACATTTAATGCAAAAGACGGACTTGGGGTTATTCTTTTAAACAAAGCGAACATTATCACTGCAATAATTACCGCAAGGGTTAACGGCACTGTACGCGAAAGAGCAAAAATGCTGAATATCAAAGAGCTTTTTGAAGGTCAAAAAAATAAACTTGAAGCACTTGCTGTTTTAAAAGAAAAATATAATCTTGAAGACGATGAAATTGCATATATGGGAGATGATTTGCCTGATATCCCGACTATAAAACAAGTGGGGCTCGGCGCATGCCCAAATGATGCAGTTGAGCACACCCAAAAAGCCGCGAAATTCATATCTTCAAAGTGCGGCGGTCGCGGTGCCGTTAGGGAATTTTGCGAATTTATTTTGACTTCTAAAGGATTTGATATACAAGAATTGTGCTTAAACAAATAATTTTATTTTATTTGTTTTTTTATATCGCTAAGAGGTTCGGAAATAACTCTGTATTCTGCACAAGACGGATTAATTGGTGTGTGGCTCTTTGTACCGTCTCTTCTTGTATATGAAATGGTAAAGTCTGTGTCAATGTCGTTTTCTTTGGTTTCTGGTCTTTCATCTCTTTCTAAATATTGCATAAATAATTCGTGATAAGTAACTCCTGTTTCTTTAAATCTTTCACGAATTTTTGCAGGCATTTTAATGTCATCTTTGATTAAATATTTTTCTGCAATTGCAATTTTATATTCTTTATTCGGGTCAATTTCCGTAAATTTACCGTCTTTGCCGCGAACTAAAATATTTTTTCTCTTATCTTCTTCTGTCACATTTCCTGCATGTTTTAGAAGTTCGAGTTCATATCTGTTCACTTGAACATCAGACCATTGAATGATTGTGTTTCTTGTTTTGTTTTCAATGTTTTGCTCTATGTTTTCATAAACTATATCGATTAATTCTTGACCTGTTACTTTGCCGGATTTAATATTTGATAAACCTTCGCTAACACCGTCAAAAACCTTCATAAGGTCAAACGTTGAAGCACCGTTTTTCAAGCCGCCTCTTATAATTGAAGATTGTACACCAACGATATCGACATCTTCTTGACCTTCCAAGTTTACAATTTCTTCTTTAAGAGCAGAAGTTAAGAAGTTTGCAAGCGTGCTGTTTGAATATCTTATTGTTTCTGTATATGAGAAATCATATGGGTTTACTTCCGAACCTCTGTTTGAAATAGAAAGAACCGGTTCACTTTCTGCTTTATAGTGGTCGTAGATTTTGATTTTCTTTTTCAAATCTTCATCAGTATAACCTTGATATAATCTCTTGATAGAATTTGTTTCTGATTGTGATAATTTATACTGGTCAACCTGATAAACTATGTCTTCTCTTTCTATCGAACCGTCGTCTTCGATTTGAAGCGCAATTGTTTTTAAAATTTTATTATCTTCGCCAAGAGAAGAAATGTTGGTGTTTCCTTTTCTTGTGGTCACGATGTCATGTTTGTGCCCGTCTAAAATTTCGTTTATTCCCGGAACTTCATCGCGAATAATTTTTGAAAGACCTGTTCCCATATGGGAAGACAAAATTACAATTCCTTCCGGATGTTCTTTTTTGAAGGCATTTACTTTTTTTCTTACCGCGGTAATTGTGCCTTTAATGTCTTCTTTGCCCATTTTGGCATCTTTTTTGTTATTTTTATCAAGAAATTCTGTGTCTTTAATAAGCCCAGGGTTATAGTAATCCATTGCAGGAATTGTAACGCCTAAAACCATTAGGTGGTGTTTTTTATCTTTGTCTTTGTCATCTGGAATTTCATATTCTTTTGAGCTTACAAATTTTGAGTTTGAGTAATCAAAATCATATTTTGTTAAAGCTTGGGACCTGTTTGGATCAATGTTTGTCATAATTGTTGTAAGTCCGTCAACAGAGCCCAATGCTTCATATAGTTTTTTATCACCGCCGTCAAAACAGTGGTTTCCAGGGGTATATAAAGCATCGAATTTTGCTTTTTTTGGCTCTCCTGCATTTTTCGCGCTTACAATATCAGCTTGTTTTTTCATTTTTAAGATTAACAATCTTAAAAAGTTTTTTTGTATATCGAAGTTTGTATAATTCGGACCTTTTCTCCAACCTTTTTTGTTGCCGTTAATAAAGAAATCGCCGGCATTGATGTATAAATTTAAAGTGCTGTCTTCATTGCTCTTTTGGAAAATTCTGTCTTTATTAACACATATTGTGTTATAAACACTATCCATGCTTGCCACGTTTCCGTGATTATCAGAATTTGCAACGATGTTGATTCGAGCGGCTTTAAAAGCCATTGGTTGGGTTTTATTAATTCGCATAACACACACCTAATTAACTAATGTGTATATATTAAACATCGTAAATAAAAAAATTGCTAGTTTGTAAAAAAAATTTCACATGTTGTTTACATTTTGCCTCATGCCTTGCATACTTATCATGGAATGGGAAAATCAAAAAGAAGAATTTTACATAAAACAAACTCCTCTTTATTTATGACGCGCGAAAGTGCTTTAAATGAGGTTTTTGGCTTGTTAAATAAAGACAATTTCAAATCAAGACAAAAAGCAAGAGATATTATCACTTTGTTTGGTCTTGAAGCTGAAGAATTATGCGAAGCAGGCGTTGATTATGAAAACGTCAAAGCATTTGAAAATTTAATTGAAAAACCTTATTCAACATTTTCCGCTTCGTCAATAATATCGTGAAACACTTGTGGCACAACACTTGCATAGGCTTCATGTGATGTAAGATACAAAAAGCTTTTTGCTCTCGAAATTGCAACATAAAAGAGTCTTAAGTTTTCTGCATCTTCTCTTGGGTTTTGCCAAATTCTTTTATAAACGGAGGACTTTGGATTTTTTTCATTATTAAATATTATGCCAAACGGGGTTTTACCTTCATAAGAAATATCAAAAATATATTTCCCCCTGCCACCCGGTTTTTTCTTTGCAACTGATTTTGTGACAAACACACACTCAAATTCTAATCCCTTTGAGGCATGTACTGTCATAATATTCACTGCGTTGATATCGTTTAAAATAACTTTTGGTAATTCAAAAGTTGTGTTTTTAGAAATATCTTTTAAGTAATTCAAAAAAAGAGCAACAGGAGCATAATGTTTTTGTGTTTGCCAATTTGTGATTATTTTTTCAAGCACTTTTATTTCTATTTGAGCTTTTGTATTTTTCCAATTTTCACTATGGTTTATTAATTTCAATT
>JAFVOZ010000007.1 GCA_017505585.1 bacterium | reverse complement strand
TCTCAAACCGACTGTTATTTTACAGCGGGCTCGGGGCGCTTGTTAGATATATTATGTACTTAATTATGCCGCACTTGTCTTATATACCTCTTGCGACTTTGATTGCGAATTTCTTTGGTTGCTTTATTGCAACAATCGTTTTTGTGTATTTTGCTTCAAAAACTGGATTAAATCCAACTTGTAAAATATTTCTTATTACAGGTTTTTGTGGCGGCTTAAGCACGCTTAGCGCGCTTTCACTTGAGCTTTTACATTTTATTCAAGCTGAAGATTACACAAGAGCCATAATTTATGTATTATCTACAATATTTGTATGTGCCACTGCCTTGTTTCTTGGTCTTTTTCTCGTGAAAAGTAATTTAAGTTAAATACAGTTATCTTAATTGCAATATTTTAAACTTTCCTTTATTCGTGTTAAACTTTTCTCATAAATTGCTTTTATGTGATTTAATTATCGGTTAAGGTATGACGAAAACAATTTTAATTACAGGTGGTACAGGGTTTATTGGTTCTAATCTTTGCAGGCAATTAATGCGGGATGAGAACAATAAAATAATATGTCTTGATAATAACTATACAGGCTCACTTTCAAATATAGAAGACTTGCTCTATAATCCGCGTTTTCAATTTATTGAGCATGATGTAATTCATCCGCTTGAAATTAATGAAAAAATTGATGAAATTTATAACTTGGCTTGTCCTGCGTCCCCTCCTGCGTATCAAGGCAGGAGAGCAATTTTTACCACAAAAACCTGTGTTTATGGTGCAATTAACACTCTTGAGCTTGCAAGGAAAAATGATGCAAAAATTTTGCAAACATCTACAAGTGAAGTCTATGGTGAACCACTTATTCATCCACAAGCTGAGAATTATAGAGGTAATGTTAATCCGATAGGTATTAGAGCTTGTTATGACGAAGGAAAGCGCGCGGCAGAGAGCCTCTTTTTTGACTACAATAGAATTTATGGCACAAAAATTAAGGTGGTTCGAATTTTTAACACATACGGGCCATATATGGACCCAAATGACGGCAGGGTTGTTTCTAATTTTATCTGCCAAGCCCTCCGCGGGGAAAATTTAACAATTTATGGCAATGGCACTCAAACTCGTTCGTTTTGCTACGTTGATGATTTGATTGAAGCACTAATTAAAACTATGGCATCCGAGGACGATTTCCTTGGGCCTGTTAATCTTGGAAACCCTGCGGAATTTACAATCATAGAGCTTGCAAATCTTGTAATTAAAAAAATAAATCCGTCTTTAAATATCATCTCAAAACCACTTCCTGACGATGACCCTACCCAAAGGCGCCCTGATATTTCTCTTGCGAAGCAAAAATTAAATTGGCAGCCAAAAATCGACCTTTCTGCAGGTTTAGATGTCACGATAAAATATTTTGCCGATAAACTCAATCAGGAGGTGGCAAAATGAAAGTTTGTGTAATTGGAACCGGGTACGTCGGGCTTGTTGTCGGTGCATGTCTTGCAGAGATGGGAAACGATGTTATCTGTGTTGATAATAATGAAGAAAAATTATCTCAATTGAAAAAAGGTGTAATTCCTATTTATGAACCGAAGCTTGAAGAATTAATTAAAACAAACTACTCTAAGGGAAGACTTGTCTTTACCTCGGATATTTGCTTGGCTATTCAAAAATCTTTAATTTGTTTTATTGCAGTTGGCACTCCACAAGACGAAGACGGTTCTGCAGATTTAAATCAGGTTGAAACTGTTGCAAAAACAATCGCTGAATCAATTGAAAAATATACTGTAATCGTTGATAAATCTACAGTTCCGGTTGGCACTGCGGAAAAACTTGCAGAAATTATAAAATCAAAAACAAATGTTGAATTCGATATTGTTTCTAACCCTGAATTTTTGAAGCAAGGTTCGGCGGTAGACGACTTTTTAAATCCTGATAGGGTTATAATCGGTTCAAACTCTGAAAAAGCTTCCCAAATTATGCAAGAGCTTTATGCGCCCTTTTTAGGCGCAGATAATTCTTTGATTTTGATGGATACAAGATCTGCAGAGATGACAAAATACGCCTCAAATGCATTTCTTGCCCTTAAAATTTCATACGCTAATCAAATAGCTAATATTTGTGAATGCATAGGTGCAGATGTTGAAAATGTGCGCCTTGGTATGTCTGCGGATAAGCGGATAGGTTCACATTTCTTGTTTTCGGGACTTGGTTTTGGCGGAAGCTGTTTCCCAAAAGATGTCCGTGCCCTTATAAAAACAGCTGCTGATAACGGTTGTGACTATAGCCTGCTTCAAGCAACGGAAGGCATCAATGAGGCACAAAGGCAAATTTTTATTAAAAAAATTCTGAATAAATTTAATGACAATGTAAACGGTAAAACTTTTGCCGTTTGGGGTTTGGCATTTAAGCCCGAAACAAATGATATGCGAGAAGCACCTTCGATTACAGTAATTAATGCTCTTCTTGAATCGGGTGCAAAAATTCAAGCCTATGACCCGAAAGCACTTGATGTTGCAAGGATTCATTTCGGGGATAAAATTCAATATTTTTCCACTCCTTATGAGGCGCTCGATAAAGCGGACGCCCTTCTTTTGTTAACAGAATGGAGAGAATTTAAAAAGCCTGATTTTCAAAAAATAAAATCTTTAATGAAAACGTCTGTTATCTTTGACGGCAGAAATCAATATGACCCGAATTTGCTTGCAAATCTTGGTTTTGATTATAATTGCGTTGGAAGAAATTTTTAAAACATAAATTAATTTGGGGAGATGCAAAAGTTGTTAACTATGTTCCTTCGAATTGCGGAGTGGAATATAATCAAAGTTTTTCAAAAACTTTTGCAGATAAGCATTTGAATTTAACAACCCCTTGTTATACTTTTGATGATTTATTGCAGTTGAATAAAAGTTGCGGTTAAATATATAATCGAAGAATCTGAAAAGAAAAACCCAACAAGAAGACTTCTGCTCGGGAAAACAATTTGTTTCCGTGCTAATGAAGAAATTAAATCAATAAAGGAAAACATAAAATATTCGCTCAAAAAAGCATATAATTGTGCTCATTTTGATATTGCAAAACTGGCGAAAAATTCATTTAGATTGGGAATTTTGGAAAAGTTGGTTTTTGGTAAAAAGAAAGAGCATTACACGAAAAAATATCGTCTTGCAAAATATATGAACGATAATTTTGGGCTGTAAATTTTAGTGGTGTCAAAAAAAAATTTTTATGCGCTTTGTATAAACGGTTAGGTAAAATATGCGCATAACTCCAGTTTCCTCTAATTATCATACTAGCATTCCTGTCGGGCAAATAAAATCAAAACCCGCTTCTTTTGCCACGCATGAATTTTTGCCCGGTAATTCTTATTCTGCTGTTAATTCTTGCCCGCTGCACCGTATTTCATTTTTGGGGAATAATCACAAAGGGAGAACGGTTGACGAAATTGATTATTATAAATTTAAAAAAATGCGCCCGAGCGCAAAAGAACTTTTGAGAAAAAAATGTGCAGATTTCCAAAACACCGTAAAAATTGAAGAGTTGCGCAATAAAGATAAAAAATACCTACCTTTACTTGATGATAAAACAATGGGGCAATTCATAGACGTATGCAACGTCTATAAGAACTTAAAAGACCACCCGATTATTTGCCTCGGAAGAAGCCCAAAATGGTTTTTGAACGGTGCAATGTGGCTTAAAGACGGCATTGATGATTACAAATTTGTTGCATTTTCAGGTCATTGGTATTTTATGGATAAGGACGGAAATTTAGTAAGGTCTGAAAAAATTAAGCCAACTGAACCTGAAAAAAAGGCTTACAAAAGGTATCTAAATTATATTAGAGTTACCCCAAAACAAATTGTTGAAGCTGCAGATAGAACTGGCAAAAAAGTGGTCATCACAGACTACATTGGTTTAGGTAAAGGAATGTGCTCTTTTCTTGATGTAATGTCTGAATATGCTGAAGAGCAAGGAGTTTTGGAAGAATTTGCAAATTCAATAAAAATTGTTGCAATCGGCTCAGAAGAATATAGGTCGAAATTTTATCACGATGACGACTATATTCCCTCTCCTAAGGCTCAAGTTCCTGAAAAACTATGGAAATATCAAGATAAAATCGAACAAGAATATCATGACATTCCGATTGAGCTTTTTGAACAAATGCTGATTAATGAAAACACTAATGAGTGCCGCTCAACTTATTATCCCCATGAGGCTTGGACTGCGTATAAACCTCATAAATTCAAAACGGGGATGATTACCGAAAAGAAAATTGACGAGTTAAGAGCGAAGCACCCAGGGTGTTTAAATAATTTTGCCCCAACGATGTGTGATTACAGGAATTTACTCAATTTTAGAATTTTAGATTATATGGACCAAAAAGGAATTTTAAGAGAAAGCCTTAATTCAAAACAATGGGAATAAAATTGCAAGTTTTGTAAAAATTTCTTAATATTGCCACTTTTTGTTTAAAGTTTTTTGCATATTTTTCGTAATTAATTTTGTATAAAACTGAAGGGTGATTTGTGTCTGAGAATAATCTAAATCCATTTAGTGTGAATAAAGTTGCAAATTCTCCAAACGTAGTGACTCCTTCCGTCGCCTCTTCAAGTGCTACAAAAGAAGTTTCTTCTTCGAAATATAATCTTGCGGCTGATTTTACGGATGAAAACACTTGTGTTCAAATCGGTTCAGATACTGCGTCTTTGGATAATTTATCAGAGTCTGACATTGAATTAATCAAAAAAGAATTAAGGCGTAAAATCGATGAATCTAAAGATGAATTAGCTGATAAAAAAGAAACAAGGGGTTGGCTTTCTTCCTTCTGTAATGGTGTTGCAAATATTTTTGGCAATGGCGATAAAAAAGCACAAAAAAATATCTCGAATAATGAAGCATTGCTTGCTCAAATAGAGAGCGACCCTTTGAAAATTTCCGAAGTTTACAAAACAATTATGGGCAAAGAGCTTAATCTTGATGCACTTGACGCTCTTAAATCCTCTAATCAGTTTGCAAATTCTTTATCCAAAGAAGACAATCAAGCAATAATATCAAACTTAGAAGCTCAAGTCGCAGGGCTTGAAGCGGAATTTAAAAAAGCCCAAAATTCTAACGGTTGGATATCGGGCTCTTGGAACAAATTTAAGAATTGGGCTGGTGTTGGTGCAAGCTCAAATAAAACGCAGGCAGAAGTTGCTGATCTCAAAGAGCAGATTTCCCTTTTAAAAGAAGGCAAGGCGGATTTGGCCACTGTTTATAAAAATATATCAGGAAATGATTTGAATTCAGAAAATCTAAATGCAATTTTATCCGATAAAGACGGCGCAGGGCTTAAAAATCTCTCAAAAGCGGGGCAATCCGTTAACAAATATTCCGAAGGTCAAAAAATGTGCACCGATGTTGTAGGCGACATTGTTTCAGGTGTTGCGGCAGTTGGTGCAGTTGCACTTGGATGTGCGCTTGGAATTTGTGCTGCACCATTTACAGGTGGCGCTTCCTTGGGGCTTGTTGCTGCTGCTTTTGGAATAGCCGCTGGCACGGGCGCAGTAACCAAGATTTTGGTAAAGTCATCTGATTGCCTGGGTAATGAAAAAGAATATTCACTAAAAGACGCAGGCTATGATGTTGTGACAGGTGGGTTAAACGGTGCAGCCGCTCCGCTCACCAATGCTCTTGGAGGTGCTGCAGGCACTTCAATCATGAAAGCTTGCGGGCAAGAAGCACTTGAAACAACTGTTAAATCATCGGCTTTTGTTGCAGCTAAAGAGGTTGCAGAAGAAAGCGTTGAGCAAATTGGAAAAGGCGCAATTAAAGCAAGCCTTGGAAGAAGAATTGTTGCAAGCGGTGCAGACATGGTGATTGACGGTAGTTTGTCTGGTTTTGTTGACGGTTCCTCAAGAGCACTTGCTGAAGGGCGATTTGAAGATATTTTAAAAGACGGTACGACAGGTTTTGTTGGCGGTGCTATTGCTTCACCTATTATTGGTGCTGGCTTCAAAGGTGCAGGTAAATTAGGTTCTAAATTAGGTGGTGAACTCTCTGATGCCTTGGATGATAAATTTACGCAAAGAGCTATTAAAAAATGCTTGACCACATCGGGTGATACCTATGTTGTGAAAGCAGATGGGCTTTCGGTTTCGCTGCACAAAAATGAATTATCGGACGAGATTTTAAAAGCAATTGATAATGGTGACAATACTCCAATTTATAAATACGCACAAGGTGTTATAAAAGAAGAAACCGTCTATAAGCCAATAAAACTTGATGTAAAGACAAAAACAGGGCAAGATATTGGAAATATTACTGCAGACGATTTGAGTAAATTGTCTCCCGATGCTCGCAATTTGGCTGTGGAGTTTATCAATAAAAATATTCCTCCTTCAAAAGCTGCTGATGTTGCAGTGCTTTATAGAGCCAAACCCGATGTGATTGATGACTTGTTGAGCAATCAAAAAGTTGCTGAATACCCTTATTATGTTTCTGATTTGGCAATACTTGGTGATGCTGAGAGAAAAGCAGCGCTTGCTGCAATAGACGAGGGTGTTAGTATTCCTTCTGCAATTTCAGAAGCTAAGGACTTAGCAAGCGGGAAAATGACCGCGGAAATGATAATTAATTCTGAAAAGGGTATGAAAAATCCTATCACTCCAAAAGTTGAAGAAGATTTATCTGTTCTTGCAAAAAAACTCTCAGATGAATTTGAGGCCAATAAAAATATCTCCAAAAATGATTATGGCACCTTTATTAACAGTGAAAATGGAATTACTCTCAAAGATTCCAATACTAAACTTTTCGGAACGCGACCAAAAGGCGAAAGCTCTGTTTTAGCTAAATTGAAATCAAAATATGAAGCAGGAAAGCTTACGCTTGTTGGCTCAGATGAGCAAATATATATTAAGGCAAAAAAGGCAATTGGTGATGCTTATGGTGCGAGATTGCAACTTCCTTCTCTTTCGAGTGACGAGCTTGCTTCCTCTCTTCAAAAATTTGGCTACACTTCCTCTGGTGCATCAGATGAATTTATGGTTGTTATACAAAAAGTTTCAAAGGGTGAGCCACTTGCATATTCTGAGTTGGGTTATCTAAAGGTCTTGGATGATTTAAAAGAAAAACAAAATAAACCGATATTTGATGCTCTGTGTACTGAAATCGAAAATGGTCTTGAAATCACAGAATTAAATAATTACGGTAATAAAATTTCTTCATATTTTACTGATTCCCAAGTGCAACAAATTCGAGATATTTACTACAACAAGCGCGGTAAAAACCTAACAACGGTTACCCTGAATGCGGATAACTTTAGGACGCAACAATACAATAAGGCTCTTGATGAGTTGCAAATCCTTGCAATGCAAAATGGAGAAGATATCACCTCGATTACTTCAGACGATATTGCCAAATATATTGATGTTTCGAGCAAAGGGGCAGTGAAAGGCTCTGGATATACTTCCGCTCAAATGAATATAACTCAAGGTGACGATATGTTTAGTGAATTCCAAATTCGAGGAATTGAAATAAATAAATTTGGTGATGTTGAGCATATTCCATATGACATAAGGCAAGGTAAAATAACCGCGAAAAATGTTGAGTATGCCGATATTTACAATTTATTTATAGATATGTCGGACACCAGTTTTGACTACTATAATACTTACTTAAGCAAGGTGTATGAATATCTCCGTTTAAAAGAACTTGGCATTACAATTGGTGACTTCCCAATTCTTGATGCTAATAAATTAAAATATAGGGATGGCACAAAAATCGCACGGCAAGATGCTGATAAATTAACATACAATGGTCTTTTGAAATTTGGTCACTAAATAAATTTACAAGTTTTAGGTATGTATAATATAATAGGAAATATATATGAAATTAAATTCAATGACAGGAAATCCTAACAACAATAATATAGAAACTATGATATCAAGGCTGAACGACATGTCTCCAGCCGATAAAATGCAAATGTTTTTAGATGGCTCTCCAAAGCTTTTAGTCAAAAGAGCTGAGTATGAAGTTCCTGAAAATGGTACATTCAGAAAAGTTGAAGTTCTTTTTGATATACCTAACACCCAAAATCAAGCACATTACTTTATAGAATGTGATCCCCTCAATCCTAAGGATTCAAGAACATTTTCAATCGGCGTAAGCCGTGTTGGAAGCGATAGGATGACTTCAATTCAACTTGCAAAAGGCACAAAAAAAGAAATTCTTAATTTTCTTGCCGATAAAAATAATGCTGAATTGTTTAAAACCACCCTCGCTAATGTTTCAAATTCTACGGATGATTATTATTCATCCTTCTAGGGTTAAAATTAGTTTTTTCTGAGCAGTTCAGTCAGGCTCATTTCTGATTTTTTAACTACTTTTTGAGGTCTTTTTTGAACCCTGTTGCTTAAGCTTGAAAAGCTGGAAAGTCCAATATAGCTTTCATCTGTATTTATTAGAAATAAATTTTTGAAGAAATTAATAATTGTTGCCATTGTTTTCTCCTTTTAATTGTATTATACACTTATA
>JAFVOZ010000006.1 GCA_017505585.1 bacterium | reverse complement strand
TTACAAATTGTTACATTTTTTTACGAGAGAAGAAAATTTTGAAGCGGAATAAATTCTGTTAGGAAGATATTGATATGTGCCTTTAATTTGTATGCCAAAAGCTTACTTGAAAAATCTGCAAAATTGCTTAAAACTTTTTGCTTATATGTAACAAATTGTTACAATTTTTAAATTGTTTGCTATTTTTTGCCGTATTAGGGAATGAGTAAACTAAGTATTCAGAAGGATGATATGGTTAGCGCGATAGGATTGTATAGAACAAATACCCTTACCTCTGTTTATGAGAGGCAGGCTAAAGCTGAACAATATTCCGGCTTTGCACATTCTAACGGAAGTGAGATAAGCTCTGACAAAGACACTTACGCATCCTCAATTGATTTTGATTACAGATTAGGTGATTATTTTGAAATTCAAAAAAGCACGCAAAATGGCATTGCTCTCATATCAGTTGCGCAAAATTCATTAGACGGCATGAAATCAATTGCTCAAGAGATAAAAAACGAATTAAACACTTTGACTGAATCTTCCACCTCTGCTGAATTTGATGCGGCGCAAGCAAATATCAATGAATTGCTTGGTGAATTGTATGAATTAAAAAACGGCACAACATACGACGGTGCAAATGTTTTCGGAGAGCATGACTATAAGCCTTCAAGTATTCAAAAATTTAAAAGAGAAGAAGACGGAACTTACGTGCTCGACGAAGAGGTAAATGAAAAATATATAGATACTGCAAGGGCGCAAATAGGTTTTGAAGGAACTGAAGGTTCAGTGCTTGAGTTTGATACAACCCTTTCAATATCAGGTTTTAATGTAACGGTTGACGGCGCTGAAGATTTAAACTCTGCGCACGGTATAGTTGAAACTTTGGTTAAAAACATAGACAAATACAATTCCGATTTAGAAACAAATAAAAACATATTGACACAAAATTATGAAGCAGCTTCAAATTCTGTCAAAGACGCTATTTCTTTTTCTGGCACGGGCGACTATAGCGCTGCAATGAAAATGATTAAAAGCTCAACTGGCATGATGGCAAATTATGTTTCAAGTCTTGCTGCATATGGTATGGGTCTTTCAACTTCGAAATACGCACAGATAATGTCCAAAATTTGGGATGCTTAATTTTTGTTTAAAAAATAGGCAATTATTTTCCTTTAAATGTTTTTATTAATACATAAAGGAAGGTATTATAGTGCAAGCAATTAACAACAATTCGTATTCAAGTCAAGGAATTCAACCGGTTTCAGCATATAATCAAACAAATCAGGTGCATATGCCAAAACCTCCTGTTGCGAATCCGATTGCACATAATACAAACCAAGCACCTGTTGTGCAATCCCAACCAATGCAGTTGCAAATGGCACAACAACAAACGCAACCTGCGCCTCAGCTAATGCAACCTCAACAACAAACTCAAACGGCTCAGGCTCAACCTATGCAAATGCAGCAAATACCAACACAACAAGTGTTCCCGCAACAAGCTCAAGCAATGCCAATGTACCCTCAAGGGCTAAATATTCCCTCAGGTGGGGCGGTCAACATTAATATATTCAATCCGACAACCACAAACGGCGCACCTGTTTATCCGCAAAACACATATTACACAAACCCTGCGACAACATACCCTGCCTATGTTCCGCAAAATGCCGTGAATGTGCCCCAAATGCCCGCACCTCAAAATGCTTATCCTGCAGTGCAAACTCAGCAAATGAACGTACAAATGCCTGGGGCGCAACAATTGCAAACCCAAAATACGCAAGGTGCAAATCAAACTCAACAAACAGCAGAAGCAGCACCAAAACAAGAAGAAAAACCTAAAGACGTGGCACCTTTGAATGATGAATATATAAGAACTTTGGAAAATTATTTAAATGATAATGACCCTAAGGTTCGCCTAATGGGCACAACAGAGCTCCTTAACAGATTCAAAGAACTTGAAGCAAGAAAGCAAGATCCTGCTCTTACGGCGTTGTTAAATAAAGCTTTAAAAGACCCTTCGGCGTCGGTAAGACAAATGGCGCTTACAATTCTAAATGTTGGTTATGCTGCAGGCAACGAAGAAACAACAGCTCTTTTGAATAATATTCAAGCAAACACAAGTAGTGAAACATACGCAGAAGACGCGCTTGTTGCAAAAGAAATTCTTTTGAAACAAGCACAACAAGTACCAACACCTGGCACTTATGCTACGGCGCAAGTTTAAGCAACTAAGTGCTTTTGAATATTTTTAACTTCATAATACTTAATAATTCGTTTTTTATTTATTTTTAATCTATAATGTTAAAGAACGGGTTAAGAGGTTTTGAAAATTGACTAGAGTAAGGGATTTTAGGGTAAATAACGAAGTTATAAGTGCCATGAAGGTACAAGAATTACTAGACGCGAGCATGACAGAAATATTAACATTATGTGAAAAAACAAATTTAAAGCCAAAACAAGATGAGTTTGGTAATTTATATTTTACAAAAGCGGATGTAGAAATCTTGAAAAAGGTTAAAAACTTGTTTGGCACCAAAAAAGTTCAACCTGCAAGAGAAAAAACATTTATGTCCGAAGAAACATCTGCCTTGCTTAAAAATCAAAGAAATTTAATTCAAGCCAAAAAACAAGTTCAAGCTGAAATTAGTGAAGTAAACAGAAAGCAACAAATAATACCTCAAACATCCCGCCCTGTTGCTTCCCAAGGCACTGCACTTGCAAAAATTGAAAATGGACTTGCAAGAGTTGAAGAAAATATTATCTCCAAAATGAATGCTCTCCTTTCCGAAAAAATGGACGGTTTAGACGAAGTTATAATGGAGCTTATAAGAGCAAAAACCGAAAACGAAAGCCTTAGAGAAAAAATCAATAATTTAAACAAAGAAAATTACGCTCTTAAGTCGGAAGTAAATTCCTATAAACCTTTTGCCCTAGGCTTGTATGTAAAAAATAACAATCAAGAGTTTTAATAAATGCGCAAAAAAAGATATTTAAACTTAGGAAATATTGTGGCAATTGTTGCTGGGTTTTCTTTGATTTCAATTTCTTTTGTTCTTAAATCAAAAGGTCTTGTTGATATTTTTGAACCGAATGCGCTTTTGATAGTTTTAGGAGGAACGCTTTGCGCGTGCTCCCTGAATTTTTCAATTCCAAAGGTGTTTAATGCAATAAGAAGTACCAAAAAGCTTATTTTATCGGAAGAAATTAATTCTTATGAGGATATAGAACTTTTATCTGAAATTTCTGTTTTTGTTAAAAAGAACGGCATTTTGGGCTTGGAAAAAATTGTTCCTAAAATTGAAAACCATTTTTTACGCAAATGCCTTAAAAGTTGCATTGATATAAATGACCCTGAGCAACTTGAACAAAATCTTTTAAATTACATGGATTTTGTAAACAAAGAAGACAACACAAATATTGAAATATTTGAAGAAATGGGTGGCTATGCCCCAACTTTTGGTATTATCGGAGCAATTGCCGGGCTAATGCAAATAGCGTCTTCCGCACAAAGTATTAACCAATTAATGCCTGGGATTGCAACTGCATTTTGTGCAACTTTGTGGGGTTTAGCTCTTGCGAACCTTGTTTTTCTCCCGATTTCAGGTAACTACAAAAATGTTTTGAAAGACAAGATGAATTATCAAAAAGTTGTAATCAAAACAGTTGTCAGAATTTGCGAGAACCAAAGCACAATTGTTGTTAAAGAAGGCTTAGAAGATTTTAAAGACGATTTTGAAAACACAAAACAACAAAATTCTATTTTCAAAAAACTTTTCAGAAAGGGATAGTTGTGGGTTTTCTTTCTTTTAAAAAATATCAAAATCAAAGGCGGAACAGGTGGATTGTTTCGTATTCGGATTTTACAACAATTTTGCTTGCTCTTTTTATGATGTTATATATTGGTGCGACAACTGAAAATAAAGAACTCCGATCAAAATTTAGCGAAAAGCCAATTGAAGCAGCACCGCAAAAGGAAAATAAAAATATTTCAATGAATAAAGAAGAGCCTGGGGTGAATTTGCTTTTGCAAGGGGTTAAAAATCCTTCGGACGCGGAAGAAATAAGGGTAATCGAATTTGACAATATTGCAAAACAATTAAAAGAAACAACCAAGGATGAAAACATCCAAATCATAAAAGAAGCAGGTTCTCTCACCGTTCGAATGGGCGAAGGTTTATTATTTGACTCTGCTTCTGCTGAGATTAAACCCAAATCAAAGCAAACCTTGGATGAAATTGCAAAGGTTTTGACTAAAAACCAAAAACACATTAGAATAGAAGGACATAGCGATAATCTTCCGATTAAAAATGCAAAATATGGCACAAATTGGGAATTGTCATCTGTCAGAGCCTCAAAAATAGCTGATTATTTGATAGTTAACAAAAAGCTTGATAAAAAAAGATTCACCGTTGCAGGTTATGCAGATATCAAGCCGATAGCAACAAATTCAACTTCTCAGGGTAGGGCAAAAAACAGAAGAGTTGATATAATAATATTAAATTAATTAAAATTGGAGTTTATAATGGCTAAACCTACTTCAGGAAAAGATGTAAAACCGAAAGACGAAGCACCACAAGCGGTTGTAAATAAAAATGATAAACAAATTAGCACAAATATGCTGCTTATGGTTAATACATTGGTTTTAATAGTATTTTTTGTGATAATGACTTTTGTTGGCAGCTCGATTGTTAAATCAACGGTTAAATCAGAAATTGCAAAAGTTCACCCTTCAGAAGAATTAATTGCTGAAGAAGGCACGGAAGTAACCCAAGAGGAAAAAGGCATTTTGCTTGATTTGGGCGATTTTATTTTGAATTTGGCTGACCCCGCGGTAAGAAGATATTTGAAAGTAAATGTTGCGATTGAACTCACAAAAACTATTGCAGAAGTTGAAGCAGCAAACGCAGCAGCAAATGCAGCAGCACATGGTGGCGGCGGACATGGCGGACATGGTGCACCTGCTCCGGTTGATCCTATGGCGGCAGTTATTGCCGAGATGGAACAGTATAAACCTGCAATCAGAGATGCTGTGATTTCTGTTTTATCAAGTAAAACAGCAGACGAGCTTTCAACTCCTACAGGTAAAGAAATCGCAAAAGAAGAAATACAAGATATGGTAAGTGCCGTGTTTAACGGTTCAAGAGAAGTTTTAAGAGTTAACTTTGCTCAATTCATAATTCAATAAGGTGGCAAATGTCCGGATTTGGAAACGATAATAATAATGAAAATCAAGATTTTGGCGCATTAAATATGGGTCCTGATAGTATGTTTTCCGCTATGCCTGGAAGCAAAAACCCCCAAACTCCAAATATTCCGAACATTCAGAATCAGGGGCTTAGTTCTGGGCAACCACAAGTGCCTCCGACTCCTCAAACGCAAGGAATGCCACAGCAGCCTCAAGCTCCGCAACAGCAAAGAGTGCCAAATATGCCACAAGCACCTCAAGCTAAAGCGCAAACATCTCAGAGCAAAGCTTCTTCAATTCCTCCTATGCCTCCAAAAGCTGAGCCTAAAGAAGAGTTTGATGACGAAGTTATAACCGTGAAACCCATTCGCTTTGCAAGTTTTGAAAATGAAGTGAGTGCAGTTGGCACGCCAAGGAAAAACCTTGATATTATGCAAGATGTTAAAGCAAAAATCACGGTTGAGCTTGGCAGATGCAAAATGAAGGTTAAAAAAGTTTTAGACATTCAAAAAGGCTCAATTATTGAAATTAATAAAGTTGCGGGTGAGCAAGTTGAACTTTTTGTTTGCGGAAAGCTTGTTGCGCACGGCGAAGTTATAGTTATAGAAGACAAATTCGGACTTCGTATAACAAGTATTATTGAAGACAAATCTTTGTAGTATAATTATTTTATGAAAAATAAAGTAATAGCAATTGTCGGCAGACCGAATGTCGGAAAATCTACATTAATAAACAGAATTTTGGGCGAACGCAAGTCAATCGTTGATGATATGGCAGGCGTTACTCGAGATAGAATTTATTTTGACGCCGAATGGCAAGATAAGCCGTTCATTATGATAGACACTGGTGGTATCATCACGGATGACACCGAATCTGAGTTTGTTCAAAACATCTTCACTCAGGCAAAAATTGCAATTGAAGAAGCGGATTTAATTTTGTTTGTGGTTGATGCTAAATCAGGCTTGAGCCCTTATGATAAAGATATTGCAAATATTTTAAGAAGAGAAAAGAAAAAAGTAATTCTTGTTGCGAATAAAGTCGATAGTATTGATGAAATCACAAATATTTCAGATTTTTATGAGCTATCCCTCGGCGAACCTCAAGCGGTTTCGGCGCTTCATGGCTCAGGTGGTGTTGGTGATTTATTAGATTTAATCACAGAAGATATCGAAAAAAAATCAAGCTACGACGATTCAGAAAAAATCAAAGTTGCAATTGTAGGTAAACCAAACGCAGGCAAAAGTTCAATCTTAAATTCAATTTTGAATGAAAACAGAGCAATAGTATCTGATATTTCAGGCACAACTCGCGACAGTATAAACTCTGAAATTACATACAAAGACCAGGAATTTGTTTTGATTGATACGGCAGGTATCAGAAAAAAATCAAAAGTAAGCTATGGAATTGAAGCATTTGCCGTGGATAGAGCGCTCCGCTCAATCAGAGAAGCAGATGTCGCGGTTGTTGTAATTGATGCCGTTGAAAATATTTCAGACCAAGATAAAAAAATTATGCAAACTGTTGAAGAAGCAGGGGTTGGCGTTGTTGTTGCGTTTAACAAATGGGATTTAATTCAAAATGTTCAAACTCATAAATACGAAAAAGAAGTTGAACAAGAAATTCCGTTCTTAAGTTATGCTAAAAAACTTTTTATAAGCGCAAAAACAGGCAAAAGATTGACAAGCATTTTGGATGAAGCAATGGTTGTTGCCGCAGAACGTAACAAAAGAATTTCAACTGGCATTTTGAACAAAGTTATAAACGAATCAATTGAGCTTAATCCGCCGGCAAGTGTTAAAGGTAAAAGGCTCAGAATTTATTATTCAACTCAAGTGAAGGCAAAACCGCCAACATTCGCGCTTTTTGTAAATAATGTTGATTTAATTCGAGATAGTTATAAAAAATATCTTGCTAAAAAATTAAGAGAAAACTTTGGGTTCTTTGGAACGCCGATAAGAATTGGTTTTAGAGAAAAGGGAGAAAAATAAATTGTCTTATATTTTATATTTAATTTTAATTGCAATAGTTGCATATTTAATTGGTTCAATTCCAACAGGCTACATTATTGTTAAATTAAAAACAGGTCAAGATATTAGAGAAGTTGGCTCAGGCTCAACAGGCGCAACAAACGTAAAAAGAGTTTTGGGCAAAGTTTGGTTCTTCATTGTTATGATACTAGACGCTATCAAAGGCGCACTTCCTGTTGTGCTTGCAGCATATTTAAGTTCCAAATTCGGTGATGCACATAGAATTGCGCCGCCACTTGCTGCAACATGTGTTATCATCGGACACTCTAAACCATTGTTCCTTGGCTTTAGAGGCGGAAAATCAGTTGCATCAGGTGTTGGCACAATTATTGCACTCTGTCCTCTTGCCGGTGTTTCAATCGCTGTTATTTGGGCAATCATTACATATATTTCAAAATATGTGTCCCTCGGTTCAATCATTGCTGTTTCATGTGCTCCATTTTTAATGTATGCGTTTAAGCAACCGATTTCCTATGTTATATATTGTGCGCTTGGTGCTCTCTATATCATCTATTTGCACAGAGAAAATATCAAAAGACTTATAAAAGGTGAAGAAAACAAGGTCAGATAATGCTTGAAAATATTGAAATTATCCCAAAAATTGAAATAAATTCAAAAGAAATTTTAGCGCTTGTTTACACTCCTTCGGTTGCTAAGAGTTCTCTTGAAATTAGGGATAATCTTGATAGAGTTTTTGATCTTACAAACCGCTCAAATTCAATTGCTGTAATTTCTTATGATTATCGCTCTTCGCTTAGCCGTGCAATTCATTTGAAAAGGAAATATGCGCTTGATGCTTATCCCCTTGAAATTAAAGAATGTGCAAAAGATGATCTTGAATTTGTAATAGATAACATTATGCCAAATTTTATGGGTGTAGATAGTGTTTTGATTGAGGGCGGTGAAATTGATGCTGATTGTGATATTCCAACTCAATCAAAAAATTGTTTTATTCAAAACCCTGAAGAGTTAGAGCCAGTTAAACTTCGTGAGATTTTCGGCGGAGTGATAGAAACTAAAATTTATATTCAAAATGAAGATAAAATAAGAAAACCCGTTGCGGTTTTATCCGACGGCTCTGCGGTTTTAGGGTTAGGTAACATTGGAGCTGAAGCAGGGCTTCCTGTTATGGAAGGCAAAGCTACGCTTTTTAAATCAATCGCAAATGTTGACGCTATGCCGCTTTGCGTGCGTACTCAAAACCCTGATGAAATTATAAAAATCGCAGATTTGCTTGAAAATTCCTTTGCTGGAATTAATTTAGAAGATATTTCTGCCCCAAGATGTTTTGAGATTGAAGAAAAATTGATTGAAAAACTCAATATTCCTGTTTTTCACGATGACCAACACGGAACGGCAATAATAGTTTCGGCGGGCATTTTGAACGCTCTTAAGCTTGTCAAAAAAGAATTAGAAAATGCAAAAATTATAATGTCAGGTGCAGGTGCTGCAGGTTGTGCTATATGTAAACAGCTTTTAAGACTTGGTGCAAAAGACATCACGATGTTTGATATAAATGGGATTGTGCGTGCTGGGCGTGCCCAAAATGACTCATATCTTGATGAGCTTGCACTAAAAACAAATTTGGACAATAAAAATTGTACACTCTCTGAAGCACTTTATGGCGCAGATGTCTTCATAGGTGTTTCTAAAGGCGGAATCTTGGACTCTGAATGGGTAAAAAATATGGCTCAAAATCCTGTAATTTTTGCGCTTGCAAATCCAACTCCTGAAATTATGCCAGATGTTGCACTCGCCTCCGGTGCTAAAATTGTTGCAACAGGAAGAAGCGATTTTCCAAACCAAATAAATAATTCTCTTGTGTTTCCCGGGTTATTTAGAGGGGTTATTGATTCAGGTTTGAAAAAAATTACGGATGACATTAAAATCCTGACTTCAATTTCAGTCGCTTCAATGGTGCAAGACAGCGAACTTGATGAAGAATACATTATCCCCGATGCGCTCAATAAAGATGTTGCAAAAAATATTTCAGCATGTATTATTGAATATGTCAGAAATCCAAACACCCACACATATTAAATTTGCTTTTTAAAAAAGCAGTAAATTTTGTGTTTTATTTTAAAGGATAATAAAGAAATATAATCACTAACAGAAAGGTATAAACGTGGAAGAAAAAGAAAACATTGAAGTTCAAGAAACTGAAGTAGCTCAAGAAGTTGCTGAAGTTCAAGAAACTCAAGAAGAAGAAAAAGTGACTGTTCTCAAAGGTTCTAAACGCGAAAGAGGACAAAGAAAAAGAAAAATCGAAACTGTTGAACCAGTTGAATCAGAATGGAAAGAACAAGTTGTTCAAATCCGCCGTGTAACAAAAGTTGTTAAAGGTGGTAAAAAACTTTCTTTCAGAGCAATTGTTATTGTTGGTAACAAAAAAGGTGCTGTGGGCATGGGCGTTGCAAAAGCTGCTGAAGTTATTATTGCAATCCAAAAAGCTGTGGCAGATGCAAGAAAAAATCTTATCAATGTTCCAATCTTCAGAACAACAATTCCTCACACAATTACAGGTACTTCAGGTGCGGGCAGTGTTATCTTAAGACCGGCTTCAGCTGGTACCGGTGTTATCGCAGGTGGTGCGGTTCGTGCGGTGTTAGAACTTGCTGGTATTGAAAACATTTTGGCAAAATCTTTAGGTTCTAAATCACCATTGAACGCAGCAAACGCTACATTGAACGCTCTTAAAGACTTAAGAAGCTTCAATGATGTTGCAAAATCTCGTGGTATTTCACTTACAAAAATGCTTACAAAATAAGGAATAGGTAAAATAAAATGGCTAAAAAAGAAGAAAAAATAAAAATAAAACTTGTTAAAAGTACAATTGGCTCAAGCAAAGACCAAATCAAAGTTGTTAGAGCACTTGGCTTGAAAAAAACAAATCAAGTTGTTGAACACTTACCATCAGCAACAATTATGGGCATGGTAAATAAAGTTCCACACTTAGTTGAAGTAGTTAAATAAGAATAAGGACAAAAGAAAATGATAACTTTAGAAGATTTAAAACCGGCAGAAGGTTCTGTTAAAAAATCAAAACGTGTAGGCAGAGGCCGTTCATCTGGTCATGGTAAAACATCTTGCCGTGGTAACAACGGTGAAGGACAACGTTCTGGTAACTCTCACAAAAGAGGTTTTGAAGGTGGTCAAATGCCTTCATACAGACAAGCTCCGAAATTGAAAGGTTTTACAAACTATTTTGCAATTCCATGTGCTGAAATCAATGTTTCAACTCTTGCAAAATTAGATGTTAAAGAAGTAAACCTTCAATATTTAAAAGACAATAACTTGGTTGACAGAATGGCTGAAAGATTAAGAGTGCTTGGTAACGGTGAAATTAAAAAAGCTGTTAAAGTTAGTGCTTATTATGTTACAGCTTCTGCAAAAGAAAAAATTGAAGCAGCAGGCGGCGAAGTTATTATAGGATAATTTTAAATGCAACAATCAATGAATCAAAATCAGCAAGCGATTATGAATCAGCTTGCGGGTGCTTGGACTTCGAGTGGTCTTGGCAAGAAATTAATCTTTACATTTGCGATAATTGCGCTCTTTAGATTTGGAGCGCAACTACCGATATTTGGAGTAGATAACCAAATATTTCAAAACATGGCAGGCACTAATAACTTGATAGGCTTTTTGGATATGTTCTCAGGTGGTGCACTTGGTAAAGTTTCTATTTTTGCATTAGGCATTGGTCCGTACATTACATCTTCAATCATAATTCAACTTTTAACGGTAATTATTCCATATTTGGAAAAATTACAAAAAGAAGATGGTGAAGCAGGCAGACGCAAGATACAACAAATCACAAGACAATTCACAGTTGTTCTTGCGCTATTCCAAGCATTTGTATTTGCTACAATTCTTTCAAAACTTCCGGGTTCTATTATGCCTGGCATTAGTTTGCCTCTGTTCTACTTGGGTGCAATTGTAGCTCTTACCGCAGGTGCTGTTTTTGTTATGTGGCTTGCTGAGTTGCTCACGGAAAAAGGTGTGGGCAACGGAGGTTCGTTGATAATTTTTATCGGTATTCTTGCGGGAATTCCGTTATATGTTAAAAACACTTGGACTTTAGTTTCAGCAGATGTTAAGATGCAACTTGCGTTTTTGGTTTTACTTTTGATATTTGCTGCAACTGTTGTTCTTGTAGTTATTATGCAAGATGCAGTGCGCAAAGTTCCAATTGTGAGTGCCAGAAAACAAATCGGCAATAAAGTTTACGGCGGTCAAAACACAAACATTCCGTTTAAGCTTAATCCGGGTGGCGTTATGCCAATTATCTTTGCAATTGCAATATTGTTGTTCCCAACAACTATTTTGAGTTTTGTTCAACAAATGAATATTGTATCTCCTGGCTTACAAAAAGCTTTAACGGCTGTTAATTCATTCTTAAGTCCGTCCAGTCCTTGGTATTATGTGATTTATTTCGCATTGATTGTGGCTCTTACGTTCTTTTATGCTTCAATCATACCTTCTATGCAACCTAAAGAAATCGCAAATAACCTCAAAAAATACGGTTCGGCAATTCCTGGTATTAAACCCGGAAAACCTACAGCTGACAAACTTGATGAAATTTTGACAAGAACAACTTTTATCGGTGCAATCGGCTTGGGTATTGTCGCAATGATACCGACCGTTGCATCAGGAGTTACTAACATAACTACTTTCCAAGGTATAGGCGCAACCAGCATAATCATCATGGTTGGTGTTGCTCTTGATTTTATTAATCAAATCAAAACACATCTTTTGGCGAAGAATTATGAAAGCTTCCTGAAGCAACAACAATAATTTAGAGGTAGGATAATGAAAAAAGTCTATATTACAATGGGACCCCCAGGATGCGGGAAAGGTACTCAAACAGCTCATCTTGCTGATTTTTTGAAGATTCCGCATATTGATACAGGTGCTCTTTTGAGAGCGGAAATTGCAGCAGAAACACCTGACGGGATTGAAGCTAAACGCAAAATTGATAAAGGTCAATTAGTACCTCCGGAGCTTGTGGGTAGAGTAATTAAAAACAGGCTTTTAGAGCCCGATGCTAAAAATGGGTATATTTTGGATGGTTTCCCAAGAAGTATGGAGCAAACTAAAATTTTAGAGCAAATTCAAGAGGAAGTAGGCATTGAAGTCCAAAATATTGCGTTTTATTTTGATATCGCAAACGAAGCACTTATTGAGAGGCTTATAAATCGCCGTTCTTGCCCTGTTTGTGGCAGAATATATAACATTATATCAAAAAAGCCAAAAATCGAAGGCAAATGCGATGTGGACGGTGCTGATTTAATTCAAAGATCGGATGATAATGAAGAAACTGCTAAATTGAGATTTATAACATACGAAGAGCAAACAAAACCGATTTTAGATTATTTTAGAGGCAAAGGAATTTTGCACACTATTAATGCCGACCAAACAATTGAGGCTGTATGGGATGATATCAAGGAGTTTATAGTTGATTAAGAAAAAATCAAGAGAAGAAATAAAACTTATGAAAACTGCAGGGCGCATTGTGGCACTTGTGCACGATGAAATGAAGCATGTTGTTCGCCCCGGAATTTCAACTTATGAGCTTGATAAAATTGCGCACGATATAATTCGAGATAATCGTGCAATTCCAACTTTTCTTGGCTATCACGGTTTCCCTGCAACAATCTGCGCTTCGATAAACGAACAAGTGGTTCACGGAATCCCTTCAAAGGATGTAATCTTGCAAGAAGGAGATGTGGTGTCAATTGATGTTGGTGCCACTTATCGCGGGCTTGTGGGTGACAGTGCTTGGACTTATCCTGTTGGCGAAATTAAGCCTGAAGTCCAAAAACTTCTTGAAGTGTGCGAAGCATCACTTTTTGCAGGTCTGAACACAATTAAAAATAACGTAAAACTTGATGATATGTCAGGCGCAATTGAAGATGTGGTAAATGCTAATAAAATGGGTATTGTTCGTCAATATGGCGGTCATGGTGTGGGAAGAAACATGCACGAAGACCCTTTTATTTTCAATTACAGATGTGGCTCGAATGTCATTTTAAAAACCGGTATGACAATCGCGGTTGAGCCCATGGTGAATTTAGGCTGCGATGATGTTTATGTTCTTGAGGACGAGTGGACAGTCGTAACGCGTGACGGACTTCCATCTGCGCATTTTGAACACACGGTTGCAGTAACTGATGATGGATATGAGATTTTAACTAAACTTTAATTAGTAATTTTCGCAATTCATTTCGAAATATGCTTTTGGATGTTTGCATGAAGGGCAGATTTCAGGCGCATTTGTGTCTTTTAAAATATACCCGCATTTAAGGCATTTCCAAGTTGCTTCGTAGCTTTTTTTGAATACTTCATCATTTACAATATTTTCCCAAAGCCTTTTGTACCTTGCTTCATGGTGTTTTTCAACGACGATTATGTGCTCGAATGTACCAGCAACATCCAAAAAACCTTCTTCTCGCGCAGCATCTGCGAAGCTTGGATAAAGTAAGGTGTTTTCTTCGTGTTCTCCTTCTTTTGCATTTTGTAAATTTTCTTTTGTTGTTCCGAATGTTACCGCGTAATTATAATTCACCTCAAGAGTTGTATCTGCTAAATATTTATAAAAAAGCTTTGCATGTTCTCTTTCGTTTTCGGAGGTTTCTAAGAAAATGTTGGATACTTGTCCAAAACCCTCTTTTTTTGCTTGTTTTGCAAAGTAAAAATATTTATTCGTTGCAAGACATTCGCCTGTGAGCGCTCGCATTAAATTTTTTTCTGTTTCTGTGCCTTTTAGTTTCATTTTAGACTCCTTTTTTAAAAAGAAGTTTAGAGTGAAGTACCATTCTTTTCATTGTGCATGAAAAAAACCATGCAGGCTATTTCTGCATGGTTTTCAATATTAAAATTATTTGTTATGCACTAACGGTGCTTTCGCCCATTTTTTCTCTTAGTATTGCCGCGCTATCTTCATAACCGGCTCTTCCCATTAGGGCGTATGTGTAGTTTTTCGCTTGCTCAACACCGGGTTGATTAAATGTGTTGATGTTATAGAGCTCGCCTGCAATTGCTGTTTGAACTTCAAGCATATACAAAAGCTGTGCTAAGTGGTATGCATTCAATTTTGGAAGCGTGATTGTTAAATTTGGACGGTTGTAGTCGCAAAGCGCAACTGCTGTTGCGTCTGCTTCTGCGTTAATTAAGCTGTTAACGGTTTTCCCGCCAAGGTATCCAATTCCTGTATATTCAAAGATTTTTGGAATTTCTAATTCTTTATCAAATTCTTCAACTCTAATAAAGTTGATAATTTTGTCATTTTTGCCTTCGTTGTAAAGTTGAATTTGTGAGTGTTGGTCAGTTGCGCCAACTGCCTTAACGGGCGTTGGGCCAATGTTTACTTTGTTGCCGTCCCTATCTTCTTCTTTGCCGAGAGATTCTGCCCAAAGTTGGACATACCAGTCTGAAACGTATCTTAAACGGCTGGAATACGGCATCATAACAGAAATATTTTTGCCTTTTTCGCGCTCTAGTAAGTAATGTATTAATGCGTTTTGCGCTGCGATATTTTTTCTGATGTCAGTGTTTTTAAGAGCTAAATCAATATTTTTAATGCCTTCAATAATTTCATCGATGTCAATACCTACAAGTGCAAAAGGAACAAGCCCAACTGCAGAAAACACGCTGAATCTTCCACCGACGTCATCTGGCACAACAAATGTTTTATATCCTTCTTCATTGGAGATTTGTCTTAAAATGCCTGCTTCTTTGTCTGTTGTTGCAACAATGTGTTTTCTGTAATCATCGCCCAAAATTGCTTGCATTTTGTCTTTGATAATCATAAATTGTGACATTGTCTCAGCCGTAGAACCTGATTTAGTAATCACATTCACCAAAGTTTTCTTCATATCAAGCATTTCAAACATCGCACTCATTTGGTCGGGGTCAATGTTATCAAGGAAGAAAATTCTTGGAAGATTATCTCTTTGCTCTGCTGTAAGTAAATTCCAATATGGTTTTAAAAGCGCTTCGGTAACAGCAATTCCACCAAGCGCAGAGCCACCAATACCAAGTACTAAAACATTTTCAAATCTGCCTCTAACCATAGCGGCATATTCTTTAACATACCAAACAGTTTCTTCACTATAACCCAAGTTCATCCATTGAAGCCAAGCGCCGGGTTTGTCTTTTCTTTGGTTAAGCTCAGTCAAGATTTTTTCAATCTTAGGCGCATATTCATCAAATTTGCGCTCTAAATCAAGACCGTGCTCTTCGCCGATTGCCTCAATTGTCACATTTTTAGGGTTAAATTTTATCATCTCTAATCCTTATGTTGTTAGTACCTCTACACTTATTATTGTACTTGCTAAATAATAAGTGTAAACAAAATTTTTCTCATGGAAAATGAGAATTAAAGCACTTATACAAGGATTTTTTAAACTAATCTAAATAGAACACCGTAATAATTTTGTGGCTTTCTTGAGCGTATTCAACAGCTTTGTGTAAAGTGTTTGAATCATGCGATAAGAAGCATATAAGTTGTTGACAATCATCAACAATTTCTCGGTTACAAATTCGAGATGCATCTGCAAGAGTCATCATAGAGCGATCAGGGTGTTCAACAATGTTTTTAACGCCGATTAATTGGTCTTGTACGTCTGAAGGCTGTTGTCCGATAGTTTGAGGAAGAATAATTGTGAGCTTATCAGGGTTTGCTTTCATTGCGCCACGAATTGCTGCTGCGTTTGTGCCTTGTGAACCGCCTGAAGTCACTATTGTATTTCCTGCTTTTACAAGAGTAGTCGAGAGCATTTCGATAATTTGTTGGTGCGTAATTGTTAAATTACGGCTGCCGATAATTGCAATTTTCTTTGCACTTTGCCTGATTGTAGCAAGTTCTTGGGCTAAAACATCAATCTCATCGCCGCCATCTTCTGGGACTTTGTCTAAGTCATCATCAATTGGAACACTAATAGAAATTTTATCGCTTGAGTCCGTCATATTTTTCCTTTAACTAAAATCTGCAAACTTAAATATAACATATTTTTTGAAATTTGTCTAAGTTTTGAGATTAAACTTAATATTATTGTATTGCGTTCATATTTTTTATTTAAAATATCATTCTTTTGGTCTTTTGCGAATAAATGTTATGTATAAACCATAAACAATTGCCAAACAAGTGGCGCCAATAGCAATGCGCACCCCTTTATTTTTTGAAGAGTTGTTTTTTTCTTTGCTCGGTGCGTTTTTTTCTGCTCCATTTTCTTTTTTGAACAAAATTTTGTTTTTGTATAATTGGTTGACTTTATCAATTTTCATTATATATTCCTATATGATGAAACTGCGTATAATTCTGTTGACATCAGTAAGCTGACTGTTTAATTCTACCATTTCTCCTAAATTTTTTTCAATCTCCGCTTTATTGCCTGTCCATATATGGTAAGTATTTATTTCGCCAGCGTGTATATAATCTTCAGGCTTGATTGCTCTTAAATCAATTCTGCTTGTATCAATACTTTTGCTTGGATATTCAGAAGGGACGTTTTCTAATATCTCTTTTGTCATTACTTCTGCAAAATACTCCTTGAGATCACTTGTTGAATATTTGCCATAAGTGCCACTTTGTGATGTATAGTTCAAGCCTTTTGTATTTTTTTCGCCAAGCCAATTCCAGCAATCAGTATTGCCGTTTTTAAGTAAATTTTTATAATGAGCGCAATGTGCAAACTCATGTATAAAAGTGTGAAGCGGGTGCAAGGTTGATTTTTCATTGTCCCATAGTAAGAAATTGAAGTCACCTAGCTTGGCACGTTTTAAATTCTTAAAATTGTCGAAACACTTGAAATCAGCATTGATTCCGATTGATTTTTTGTCGGGACAAAAAATTCCTAATGCATTTGTGTGTTTTGGATGAGTATCTTTGAAGCTTGTAAAATGCACTTCGCTTGGCAAATAATTTCCTCCTAAAATTTTTTTGAAAATATTCACCGTTGTGTTTACAGCATCCGCAACCAGTTGATTGTTTTTAAAATTTGCAATTATCTTGTCTTCTTTTAGCAATTTTTGCTCTATTTCCATACAGGACAATCCCTTGAAATTGAACATCTTTCGAGTTGCTTTTGAGGCTTGGTTTAATTTCCTGCCGGTTTTTGTAAACCTAAAACTTTTGGTCGGGCTTATATTCATGACGACCTATTCTTTCTTAATACCTAACACTGTTTTCATTAAAACATGAAAAAAACTTTTTTGAACACAGACATAAGCATTTAAAGGAATAATCAAGACTAAAACTTAATATTATTGCATTGTTTTTTATTTGGTTAATAATTAAATTATGGACAAGGGCTATTTGGAAGGTTTGAACGAAAAGCAACTCGAGGCAGTCAATGCGGTGCAGGGTGCAGTTTTGACGCTTGCGGGAGCGGGCAGTGGCAAAACAAAAGTTTTGACCACAAGAATTGCACATCTTGTAAAATCTGGTGTAAGCCCGAACGAAATTCTTGCCGTAACATTTACAAACAAAGCTTCAAAAGAAATGCAAGAGCGTCTTGCGGGCTATCTTGGTGAAGGCACCGTTAAGCGCATGTGGGTTGGCACATTTCATAACATTTGCGGAAGAATTCTGAGAAAACATTTGTCTGAATATAAAACACGTGACGGTAGACATTGGGATAATAACTATGTCATTTATGATGACACAGACACAAAAACAGTCATCAAAAATGCTGTCAAAAAATTCAATTTAGACGACAAAATCTATGATGTGAAACTCGTCAAAACAATTATTTCAAATGCTAAAAATAAAATGCAAACAGCTTCAACTTATGCTCAATTTGCGCGTGACCATAAATCTCAGCAAATTGCCGAAGTTTATTTGGAATATGAAAAACAGCTTTCTTTAAATAATGCCATCGATTTTGATGACATGCTTCTTCTTTGTGTAAATCTGCTTGAAACAAATGAAGAAGTGAGAAATATTTATAAAACACGTTTCAAGCACATTATGGCGGATGAGTTCCAAGACACGAACCAAGCGCAATATAAGCTTATCAGAATGCTCTTTAGTGACGATAAGGTTGAACTTCCTGATACGAGCTTGTTTGTCGTGGGCGATGTTGATCAATCAATTTATTCTTGGCGTGGTGCAGATTTTAAAATCATTCTTGGTTTCCAAAGAGATTACAAAAATTCAAAACTTATTAAACTCGAGCAAAATTACCGCTCAACGGGCACAATTTTAAAAGCTGCAAACTGTGTTATTGAAAATAATAACGAAAGAATTGACAAAGTTCTTTATTCAACCAAAGGTGACGGCGAAAAAATTTCAATCTACGAGGCAGCTTCTGATATCGAAGAAGCGAAATACGTTGCCTCAAACATTAAAAATCTAATGTCTGAAAATTATAATCTTGAAGATGTCGCAATTTTATACAGAACAAATGCGCAATCAAGAGGCATTGAAGAAGCCCTTATGCACTCTTCTATTCCATATAAAGTTGTTGGTGGTTTGAAGTTCTATGAAAGAAAAGAAATTAAAGATATTCTTGCATATTTAAAACTCATTTATAATAAAAACGATTCCCAAAGTTTAAGAAGAGTGATTAATGTTCCAAAACGTGCGATTGGCGAAACAACAATCAAAAAGCTTGCAGAAATTGCAGATGAAGAGGACATTTCACTTTTTGAAGTTATTGAAAAAATTGAAGAATATGATAATTTTAATGCTTCTTGCAAGGCAAACTTAAGAACTTTTGCGGATTTAATTCACAATTTAAGTCTTATTCAAAACACAACGCCACTCAGTGAAATTGTTATAAAAACATTGGAAGATTCAGGCTATTTAAAGGAATTAAGAGCGGAAGATTCAGTTGAAGCGGAATCAAGAATTGAAAACTTGCAAGAGTTTATAAATGTTGCCCGTGAATTTGAACAAGACGAATTTAATCTTGAGCTTGAAGAAGGCACAAATATGCTCGGCACATTCCTTACGCAAGTTGCTCTTGTGTCTGACATTGATTCAATGGTTGAAGGCGATAAATCCGTTACTCTTATGACACTGCACTCGGCAAAAGGCTTAGAGTTCCCAACAGTATTTTTAATTGGGCTTGAGGAAGGTATTTTCCCGCATTCTCGCGCCATTTCATACACTTCAAACGGAGGTGAACTTGAAGAAGAAAGAAGATTGATGTATGTGGGAATTACAAGAGCGAAAGAAAAACTGTATCTTGTGTCAGCCCGCCAAAGATATGTTTGGGGTGAGATGAAAATGTTCCCGCCTTCAAGGTTTATCGCGGAAATTCCTGCTAATTTGCTTGATAAAGAAATATCTGACGCTCAGGCTCAAACGAGTGCAAGTTCAGGAATCAGAAAAGTTTATGAAACAAGAGGTGGATATCCGAAGCAAAATTCTGGATATAAAAATTTCTCAAACAATTCAAAACCAACAAACAAGAGTTTTATATCTTCTTCGGCTTCTGCAAGTGCACAAAGCACAAGTGGTGGAAATACTTCACTTTTGAGTAGTATTGCAAGGGTTAAGGCGCAAAATAAAACAACAAATGTTGTGCGTACTGAACCTCGTGTCCAAGTTGTGAAAAAGTCTCAAACAACATCCAACGGAGTTTCTGCGCAAGCGCAAGCTCAGACTAAAAAAGTGCAAGAACCTCAAGTTTCTGTGAGCGATTTGATCAGAAAATGTAAAGAGCAAGCGCAAGCTCGTCCTATGGCACGCCCAATCACGAAAACTCCACTTGCAGTAAACACAAGAGTTTTCCATACTCAATTTGGTATCGGCACAATTAAAGATGTTATAAAAACCCCTCAAGGAACGCCTTCTGAGTACCATGTAGAATTTTCAAGAATCGGAGTTAAAAAATTAGATTTTGAAACGGCAGACATTAAGCCTTTTTAGGGTCCACAATGTTTTAAGCGCAGAATTTTTCTTGGTGCGAATTGCTTCATGAGTTTTGCGTGCTTTATTCTTCCGAAATCACATCATTGCAAGTTATATCAAAATCATTGCATTCTATTTTTTCGTTTATCAAAGCTTTTGGAATGACTATAATTTTTTTAGCCCGAATGCTTTTTTGTGCTAAAAATCTATCGTAGAACCCTCCACCATAGCCAAGTCTATTGCAGAATTTATCTGCTCCAAGCGCGGGTACGAAAATTAAATCCAGCAAGCTAAGCTCATTAAGTGCTTCGCAGACAGGTTCTCTGACGCCGAATTTACATATTTTAAGCTCATCCCCAAGATTAAATTTGCACACTTCAAGCTCTGATTCTTTAATTCTTGGCAGATAAAAAGTTTTTTCTTTATGGCGCATAAGCGGAAGCAAATCAACTTCTTCTTCTTTTGGGCAAAAAAGCATAATATGCCTTGCCTCTTGAAAGAAATCAGAGGTTTCGATTTTGTGCACAATACTTTTTGAAATGTTTGCAATTTGCCCTTTCAAAAAAAGTTCATGCCTTATTTTTTTGTTCTGTAGCCGTAATTCTTTTTTATTTACCACTCGTTACTAAAACCTGTGCGTATTTATTACCTTCTAACATTTTACTGCAAAGATACGCGAGAGGGTTTTGTGAGAATGAGAGTTTTTTGCAAGAATGTTTTTTAACTTTTTTCTCTTCTTGTGATAAATTTTGTTTCAATACGTAATTTACAAAGCATTCACTATACATAATAATTCTATCCTTCCTTACATATTAATAAAAAAAATACATAAGGAAGAATTGCTTTGTTTGATCTGATATTTACAAAACCTTTACATTTTATTTAGAAGACAGCCCGCTGCCGCCGCTCCAAGAAGAGCCGCTTAAGCCTGTGCTCGAGCCTGATAATAAGTTTGTTGGGAAGCCCATTAAGTTCATTATATTGTAGAAATCAGAGTTGCTGTTTTTACCGGAAAGCAATGAGCCTTGAATAACTTCCATTAAAGCTTGAACAAGGTCTGATACGGCATTGTTAAACTCTTGCTTATTGATATTTGAAGTTGAGTGAGTTTTCTTCATTGCGCCGGTGCTTGAGCTTGAGCTGGACGCGCCGCCGGTTAAGAGTTTTTCCAATCTTTTTTCTTTGTCGAGTAGTTTTGCTTTTTCATCATCGATGTATTGTTGTTTTGTATCAATTGCTTTTTTCAAGCTGTTCAATATAGCAAGATTTTCTTCCTTAATTTTTGCTATATCGTTACTTGATAATATGTCAATGGTTATATCTTCACCGAATTTACCGTCATAGTCGCCGTCGCCGTCTACGTCAACTTTAATTTTTAAATCAAAGCTTGTATCTATTCTAACTGTGTTGTCGGCTTCGCCATCAGGCAGTACTTGTCCTTCAAATATTGTGCTGTGAGATTTCTTGCTGCCCATATTCAAGTTGTCATAAACAGCCACCACTTCAGCTGCGGTTAAGCTTGCATTACCTGTAACATTGCCTGTAAGAACAGGGTTTTCAAGAGCTAAAGTTTTGTATACCTTTTTGGTTTCTTTGATGCCATTTTCGTTTGTTTCAGTTACTTCCGTGTAAACTTCATAACCAAATTTCCAGTGTGCATCGTCGCCTTCAAGGGTTATTTCATTGCCTTCCGCATCAACTGTTCCTGTGCCGTTAAGGATTGTATTTAATCCTTTTGTTTCTTGGAACCAACTTGCGTCTTTTTGAGCAACCGTATATGATAGTACCGCATTGTTTTTAGTATTCATAAAGTGTACGGTTGTGCCGTCTACACCTGTTTTGATGCCGATGCCGATACCATCATTGAGATCGGTATTTTCTTGAAGGGCGTATGCATAATTGCCAGCTTTTCCTGCGGCATATCTTGCTTCTGTATTCAATGAAACATAAGAGCCTTCCGCGATGTTTCCGATAAATGCACCGCAAGCACCAGCAGTTGCTTTCACTTGGCTTCTTGAAACAACATTATGAATATTAACCGCAGCGAATTCCATTGCTGCTGTTTCAATATAACCTATAAAGCCACCGTATGCGCCTTCTGAATTATTGTTATATACATTTCCCGCACAGTAAGAATTTTTTACTGTTGAACAGTTTGTAAGTTTACCTATAAAGCCGCCGGCATTTATTGTGCCAGTAACGTTGCCTGCTGCGTATGAATTTTCAATAAGCGTTCCGTTTACAACTCCGGCAAAACCACCAGCGTGGTCACCAGTTACTGTGGCTGTTGAGAAGCAGTCTGATATTGTTGTTTTTCTTTCGCCAGTAGCCATAACAACAACGCCACCTGCGCAAGTGCCACTTACGCTTCCTGAAGAAGTGCAACCAACAATTGTTATTCCGTTAACACTCATATCATTAATATAGCCAACAACGCCGCCTGCTGTGCCGCTTGAGTGTTCATCGATGTTAATATTAGCATTAACACTGGAGCCTACAATTTTACCGTCTATGGCATAACCCGCGATACCACCAACCGTTGTGCCAGAGATTTTGCCGATATATTCAACACTATTTTCGATAATGTTGCCATTATCGTCTGTGGTTTTAAAGCTTTGGATGCCAGCTTCAATTTTGCAACCGCTAATTGTGCCGCCGCCAATTGCGCCTACGATACCGCCAGTGTATTCGCCTTTAATGCTACCTGTTGCTTTCCAGCTTTCAGGTTTTGTTTTGTCGGCTTCACTATCTATGAGTTCGACTCCAAATTGGTATGCGCAGTTTGTGATTTCGCCACTTGATAGTCTACCTGTAATAGCGCCGGTGTATCCGCTTGCGCCAGTGCCGTCTATTGTGCCTGTAACGGTTACATTTGAAACTTTGCCACCGCTAACTTTTCCTGCAACTGCGCCAGTGTCGTATTCTGTTATTCCTTCTTGAACAACAAGTTTTATATTTACATTTTCTAGTTTCAAGTTTTGAACCGTGCCAGTGAGTGTTTCAAATAAACCTTGTGAGCCAGTTAAGTTAGAAATTGTAAAACCGTTACCGTCAAATGTGCCTGTGTAGGATGCAATTGTTGCCCAACCGTCAGCAAGGTCATTTATGTCAATATCTGCAAACAGCATTGCATTATCGCCGTTTTCAAGTGCCTTTTGAAGTTCGTTTGCAGTTTTAACAACAGTATAACCCTGAGCAATAGCTTCAGCTTCTGTAATTAAATTTACACCAACAAGTTCAGAATATTTACTTGCGACATCAGCATTTTGAATTGTGTTGAAGTTCCAATTTTCGCCAATAATGGATTCAAGATTATCTTTGTTTGTGAACCAATCAGCAGATTTTACGAAGTTTGCAGATTCGTATGTACGATCTGTTGAAATATCAGTGTTTGTACCAAAACCTATACCATTAGCATTTTGTGCAAGATTTAAGTTCTTGTTATTAGCTTGTTCGCGGAATACACAATTTGTAATAGTTCCACTCAAGTGTACACCAACTAATCCGCCAACATATTCTATGCCAGAGCCTGTGTTAATAGTTCCTGCAAAATAGCTATTTGAAAGATTGCCAGAAAGACTACCAGTTATACCACCGGTGAATGTGTAGCCTTCAATAGTACCTGTAGCAAAGCAATCATTAATATTGCCACCGTTGGTATTGCCCGCAATACCACCCACAGAATTAACACCTGTAACATTTCCAGTGGTGTATGAATTTGAAATTGTTCCATACAGCATGCCAACAATGCCACCAATATCGTTGTTGCCAGCCACATTTCCGGTTACAGCACAATTATTAATTTCGCCGGTAAAGCTGCCCGCAATACCGCCAACATCGTTGCAGCCTGCAACGTTTCCTGTGATTTCGCAATTGTTGATAGTGCTATTTGCTTCGACGTATCCGACAATACCGCCTGCGAAGTTATCACCGCTGATATTTGCGCTTGATTTTATATTTTCTGCAATGAACGTGTCGGCATTACCTGCGACACCACCAACAGAAACAGAAGAACCTGTTACACTACCTGCAAGCGTGATGTTTGTGAACTTGTTAGTTCCTGTTGTTTGACCCGCAACAAGACCTAATTCAGCTTCACCTGAAATTGAGCCATTAATTGCAATATCGTTAAATGTCGAATTAACCGCAGTACCTGCAATGAAGCCGATTTGTGAGTATGAACCACCGTTAATGTTACCTTCAATGTTGATGTTATCAAATATTGCTCCGTTTGCGCTGTTTGCAATTGCGCTTGCATCTATAATTGCATCTGTATCAACATTGATTGATGTTGTGAGATTTACATTTTCAAGGTTTAAGTTTTGAACTGTACCTATGTATGTTTTTTCAACTTCGTCGCCGTTTTCAACAACGGTTTTAGTTTTTGTTGTAAGTTCATCAAATAATGCTTTATTAACATTTGAAATTGTAAATCCATTACCATCGAGTGTGCCTGTGTATGATTTAATTGTTTCCCAATCACCAACAAGGTCATTCATATCAATATCAGCAAACAGCATTACATTTTCGCCGTTTTTCAATGCATTTTGAAGTTCAAGTGCAGATTTAACAACGGTGAAATCTTGCGCTTTTGCTTCTGCTTCAGTGATACCGTTTATGCCGACAATTTCTGATGCAGCATTTCCAATTTCGCCAACTGGGTTGCCTGAAACATTGAAATCCCAAACGTTTTCTGTGTCGCCCACTTTTAGAACACTTGCAATGTTTTCAGTTTGCGTGAACCAGTTTGCATCTTTTACGGCTTTTGCTTCTGCGCCGCCAATGCCTTCAATGCCTGTAATATTTTCAACGCCAGAACCTATACCATGGGTGCTTTGTACATCTGGATTTTTTTGGCTTATGAAATGATAATTATCAAGTTTGCTTGGACTTGTTACTGCGCCAATAAATCCACCAGCTCGATATGCGCCATTTGTTTCAACTTGAGTAGTTGAGAACACGTTTTCAATTCTTGAATCGACTGCAATTCCTGCAAAACCTCCATAATATCCGCCTGTACCACTCACGGTGCCAGAAGAATACGAATTAGAAATTGCAGAATTGTTTAAATAGCCCGCAAAACCGCCAACGGAATTTGTGCCTGATATATTCAATGTATGCTTACTGTCTGTTTCTAATGGTTCATATTTTACAAAACTGTTTGTGATGATTGTGTTATTTTCTGCATAACCAATAAATCCACCAACATAAGCGTTGCCTGTTATGCTTAAGCCTTTTGTGTCATTTTCTTTTTCAATGTAAGTTACATTACTATTAGAAATAGTTGTGTTTGAAGCCTTACCAACCAAGCCACCGATGTTTTCGCTACCGGAAACATTGCCCATGTTGCAAGAGTTTGTGATGGTGCTATTTCCTGCATAACCAACAAGTCCGCCTATATTTGTGCCATATCCATTTCTCAGAGATACATCTGCGCTTGACCAGCAAGAATCTATTGCAGTGTTGTTCATGTAGCCGACTATACCGCCGATATAACCATCACCCATAATGTTGCCAAGAGCAAAACATTCTTTTATGGTTATTGTTCCGCCGGTGTTTTCTATTTTACCAACAATACCACCAGTTTCTGTATTTCCATTGATTGTACAATTGGAGTATGATTTTTCAATGAGTATATTTTTGCTATTTTCACTTGAAGAGATTATACCTACAATACCGCCAGATGTACATGTTGTGCAACTGATATTGCCATTAAATGCAACGGCTGTAAGTTTTGTTTCGTTTGTTGAAGATTCTCCAAGTTGACCAATAATGCCGCCTAAGCGCGCATTACCAATAATTTCCGCATTTGAACTTACGTTATTGACAGTAATTCCTGAAGCTTGACCTACTAAGGAGCCTATATGTTCGCCATGTTTTGCGTCGATTGTTCCGCTTAATTCAATATTTGCAAATGTTGAATTGTTGGCAGAGCCAGCAACAAAACCAACATTTAGACAGTAACCGGATTCTGAATAATGGTTTATTGCTCCTGAAATATTGATATCTTCAAAAGTGGTATTTTCTGCAGAACCAACAATAGTGCCAACATCGCTAACGTTGCCATATGAATTAGTTATTGTAATTATTGAGTCATTGAGAGTTACGTTTTTGATTATTGCTCCGGTTGCAGAATTTGCAATTACACCGATATTATTGCTATCTGAATCAATAGAGATGTTTACGTTTTCAAGAGTTAAGTTTCTGATTTCTGCGCTGTATGTCTTTGTAACTTCTATGCCGTTTTCAGTTACGGTTTCGGTGCGGGTTGTGAGTTCATTAAATAATGCTTCATTAATATTTGAAATCTTGAATCCGTTACCGTCGAATATACCGCTGTAGCTTGAAATTGAGTTCCAAACTTGATCGATTTGACTCAAATCAGATAAATCAATATCGCCAAAGAGCATAATATTTTGTTTGTAGCCATCTGCGCCTGTCAGTGCTTCTTGGAGTTCTTGAGCATTTCTAACAACAGTGAAGCCTGCAACTATTGCTTCATTTTCTGTGACAGCATTTACACCCACACATTCTGTGAGTTTTTCTGAAAGCATACCATTTGATGTTACATGCATATTCCAAACAATGTCTTTGCTTTCTTCTATGCCTGCGTTTAGTATTGAACCTACATTTGCGCTGTTATTGAACCAATCTTTATCTTTTTCAGCCGCAAGAAGTTTGCCCGCAACGCTTGCCGAGCTTGCAATTTGTGCTATGCCATAAGTTCCTTGAACACCTGTCACTGCTTGTTGAACAAATGCATAATTTGTAACTTCAAGCACTGCATTAGCTTGAACTTCGCCAATAAATCCACCTCTTGCGCCAGTTGTTATATTATCTGAAAGTTTTGCTGTTGAGTATACATTTGCAATTGAAGTTGGAATACCTGCTATTGAATTTGCACCAATTGCGCCGATAAATCCGCCAAATGCTGAAGTTGCGCCAATATCTTCGCCTGCTTTAATTGTTCCTTCAGAGAATGAATATGTTATATTGCTTGAAGTTGCAAAACCTGCAAATCCGCCGACATTTGAATTACCTGTCACGGTAAAGTCTGTTTGATTTTTCTCTTTCAGGTAGCCCGCAAAGCTGTTTGTAACTTTTGCACCTGCAAGAGAGCCTGCAAAACCGCCGACATTTGAATTACCTGTTACTGAGCCTGTTGCATAAGAATTTGCAATGCTTGCGCCTTCTTGAGTTGCAGAGATTGCTGAACCCACAAAACCGCCGACATAATTATTGCCTATTACTTCAGCATCAGCACCAGAATTTTCGACTGCGCCTTTTTGCATTTGACCCACAAAACCGCCGACATTATCTCCGCCTGAAACTTTAACCGTGTCACCTTCGAGGCCTGTTACATAAGAATTTTTGATTATAGTGGTTTCAAATTCTCCAGCGTAACCCACAAAACCGCCAACAAAGCTTCCGCCTTTAACATTTGCACCGGAAATTGCGTTTTCAATTGTGTATCCTGAAATATATCCTGCAATGCCACCAGCCATTGTGCCTGTTGTTTCAATATTTCCTCTTGCTGTTACATTATTGATTACACGACCATATCCGACATCAAGAGCACCGCCTAAAATACCACCAACCATGTCGCCAGTTGCTTTTATTGTGCCTTCATATAGCGCATTTGTAATGTTGCCACCGATATATCCTGCAATACCGCCAACTTTGTTTGCACCTGAAATTTCAGATGATGAGTATACATTTGTCAAATTAGTTGTTTGATAATTTGCTGCGCCAATAATGCCTGCAACATAATCATTACCTTCAATTTTGCCTGAAGACGATACATTAGTGAGAGTGATACTGTTTGTTACGCCTGTTACTTGAACAGCAACCGTTGCATTACCTAAAATACCGCCAACATTATCTACACCTTTGATATTTCCTGTTGAATATGAATTTTGAATTTCACTTATGCCATCCGCGTAGCCTGCAATACCACCGACATTATTTTCGCCTTTGATATTTCCTGTTGAATAAGTATTTGTAATCGTGCCGTTTGTCATAGAGCCGATAATGCCAGCAGTGTAGGCTTTACCTGTGATATTTCCTGTTGAGTAAGAATCTTGTATTTCGATTGTTCCGCCTGCAGTGCTTTTGTATTTGCCGATAATGCCTGCTGTATAGTCTTTTCCTGTAACGGTAGTATTTGAAGAAATGTTTGTAATGGTTAATTTGCCCGTGCTTGTGTCTTGAATTTCACCAACAAGTGCTGCAACATAATTTTCGCCTGAAACAGTTTTTCCTTTTGAAATTTGGATTGTATCAATATTAAGGTTTGCAGTGCCTTGTTTTTCAATTAAACCTGCAAAGCCGCCGATATTATTTTTACCGATTACGGTAGCGTTAATTGAAACTGATTTTGCAAAAGTAATTGTTTCGCCTTCGTCATTAAGTGTGCTTGTAAATTTGCCGACTGCACCGCCAAAACAATCATAATTTGCATTGTCATCTGCATCAAGAATTGTTGTTTTAACAATGGCAAATTCAATTTTGCCGTCTTGCATATAACCTGCAATGCCGCCTGAGTAATTTTCACCCGTGATTTTATTTACAACTTTAATATTTGCAAAATCAACTTTTGTTGCACTGCCTGCAACACCGCCTGTGTGTTCTTTACCCGCAACTTTGCCTGTTATGGTGATATTTGAAATTGTTCCGCTTTCTGAAATGTTACCTGCAATGCCACCTGTGTAATCTTTACCTGTGATTGCACCTTCAATCGCAACATCGTTGATATTGACGGTTTGAGCCGAGCCTGCAATACCGCCTATGTTGTTGCCTGTGCTTGTGATACTTCCTGTAATTTTGATTTTATTTGCATTTAATATTGTAGCTTCACCAACGATACCGCCAACGCAATCTGAACCGCCCGAAATAGTACCTTCCATGAGGATTTCAGAGAAGTTCATTGTTCCGCTTGTTGTACCAACAATTCCGCCAATCAAACCGCCGCTTGCTGTGATATTTGCGCTGGATGTAACATGGATATTTTCAATTGAAGTGTCATTCGCTCTACCTGCAACACTGCCAAGTGTGCCTGCGCCTGAAATTGTTGCAGAAATTGTTGCAAATTTAACTCTGTCGCCTGACATGTTACCTGCAACACCGCCTGCGATGCCGGTGCTTGCTTGAATTGTTCCGCTAACATTTACTTCAGAGAAATCTGAACTTTCTGAATGCCCAACAATGCCGCCAACATTGCTTGAACCTGAAACGTTCACTTCGCTTGTAATTTTTGCAAAATCAGAACCTGTAACATATCCAACCAAACCACCAACGTTGTTAACGCCTGTCACGGAGCCTGAAACAGAAATATTTCTGAAAGATGCGTTTTCCGCGCTGTCTGCAATCGCGCCTGTGCCTGTTGTTACATTTGCATTGGTAATTATTAAGTTACTTACGCTTGCGCCTGTGCCGATTGTGCCAAGCAAGCTTCCGCCTGTGAGCCCTGAAATTGTTTTGCCGTTACCTTCAAATTGGTTAGCGTATGTTCCGCTTACTGACCAATTTGCAATTGAGCTTAGGTCAATATTTTCAAACAGCATTATTTTCTTATTTGCATTGATTGCGTCTTGCAATTCTCGTGCTGTTTCAACAACGGTGAAACCTTGTGCTATTGCTTCAGCTTTTGAAAGTCCGCTAACACCTGCTCCGCCAATTGCACCTGCAAACACATCTTCAGAATCCGAAACGGTTTCAGCACCAGAGAAGTTCCATACTTTTGCGCCTTCTTCAAGCCCTGCGTTTAGAATTGCATCCATTTCGGTAACATTGTTGAACCAGTTTACACCCTTAGAGTAATCCACTGCTTCATCATTAGAGCTGCCTATGCCGTCAAAGTTTCTAACACCTTCGTTTGTTTGTTCGAGATATGCATAATTTGTGAGAGTATAATTGTCGGTTGTAATACCGGCAAACCCGCCAAGGTTTGTTGCTCCGCTACCTGTCGCAATAACAGTTGATTTTGAAACAACGCCATCGATTTTTGAATCGTAACCAAATTCTCCCACAAATCCGCCAACATTAGCATTACCGGAAACAACCCCGCCAGTCATTAAATTCGTGTAAGAATTTGTAATTTCGCTACTACCAGCAAGCACACCTGCGAAACCACCAACGTATTTCGTACCTGTTACATTTCCTTCAAAGTACGAATTAGATACTGCGGCGTAACATAGGGAACCAGCAAAACCGCCAACGTAGTTTACACCCTCAACATTCATACAAGCTGAAGAATTTTCAATTGTTATCAAGCCACTATTTGCTGTTGTGCCGGCAAAACCACCAACATTGTTAGCGCCTTTAACCGAACCTGTCGCATGCGCTTCCCTAATCGTTGTACTATATGCAGCAGCACCAATAATGCCACCAGTTCCACCTGAGCCAGTGTTTTCAACATCACCGTTGAAGTATGCACCTTCAATTGTTGTATCGTTGGAAGTATTCGCAACAATACCACCAGCAGAGTTTTCGGCTTTTATGGTTGCGTTTACAATTGTATTTTGGATAGTTGCCTTGCTGTTTGCAGAACCAACAATACCGCTGCTATTTTGTGCACTTAATACTTTGCCTTCAAATTGAATATCTTTAATAATAGATTCTGACGAAACTTTTCCAACAATACCACTCGCGTCTGCACTTGTTGAAACAATTTCTCCTTTGAAATTAACATTAGTAATTGTGCCACCTAAAAAGTCACCAATAACACCACTTGCGTATCCAGTACTTTCAACATGGCCTGTTATGCCTATATTTTCTATTGTTGAATTCCAAGCATTACAAGCAACTGCACCAACGCATATATCTTGGTCTTTAGTGTAAGCACTTTGTATATTTACATTTTCAAGATCTACATTTTTAATGCTTGCACCATCTATATTTGTAAATAATCCTTTTGTACCTGTCAAATTAGAAATTGTGAATCCGTTGCCGTCGAATGTGCTTGTGTATGTTGTTTGTATGCCTGACCAAGAAGCAAATTCAGACATATCAATATTGCCAAAGAGCATTACATTTTGGTTTGCCTCAAGTGCCACCTGAAGTTCTTTTGCGGTTTTAACAACAGTGTAACCAGCTTCGATTGCTTCTGCTTCCGTCATTGCGCTTGCGCCTTGAACATACATTGAATTATTGAGTTCAATTGATGTACCAGGAACAGCATCAAATCCCCAAGGCGAAGCACCTGTGATGTCTGCGTTCAATATACCTTTAATATTTGCAGAGTTTTCAAACCACTCAGCATCTTTAAATGCAATTAAGTTTGCACCTGTAACCGTTGCGCCAGCTGCACTGCCTATACCATCTGAATTCAAACCTTCTTGGTGTTTAAATGCGTAGTTTGAAAGTTCAAGTGTGCCAGTAACATCACATACAATGCCACCATTTGTGCTGCCACCAAGATTACCAGTTGCATAAACATTTTTGATTACGGCGTTTTCTGTTAAACCTGCAATGCCGCCTGAATAATATCCGCCGATGAATCCAGTTGAGAATGCATTTGATATTGTGCCTTCTGTAATTTTAGCAACAATACCGCCTGCATAGGAACCTGCATTTGTATATATGTTACCTGTTGAGTACACATTTGTGATATTGCCTTTTGCTACGCCTGCAATGCCACCTGACCAACCACCATTATCAAGCACGGAGCTTGATATATTACCTGTTGAATATGCGTTTGTGATATCGCCCTCAATATAGCCTGCAATACCGCCTGCGTTAGTATATGCCGTAATTGCGCCTTCAGAATATGCATTTGAAATATTGCCCGTGATTTTACCTGCAATACCGCCTGCTTGGGTGTATTCGCCTTCAACGGAACCTTTGGAATAAGTATTTGAAATATTGCCCGTAATTTCACCTGCAATACCGCCGGTTGCTGAGCCTTTGCCTTTTATGTTGCCAAGAGAATATGCATTTGTTATATTACCTTTCGCCCAAGCGGCAATACCGCCTGCGCCTCCGGTTTGGCTTGTTACGCCGTTTGTTGAATAAGAATTTGTAATATCACCTGTGATTTTGCCTGCAATACCGCCTGCATAACTTGCACTTGATATAATGCCTGTTGAGTGAGCGTTTGCAATATTGCCTTCAATTTCACCTACAATACCGCCTGCGTGACTACCGGTTATGTTTCCTGATGAGCATACGTTTCTTATGTCGCCCGTCATTATACCTGCAACACCGCCTGCATATCTGCGAACACTTGTTATATGTCCTGATGAATATGAATCCGTGATTGTGCCGTTTGTTAGTTTGCCTACAATACCGCCGGCATCGAGTTCTGAATCCACACTACCTGTTGAATATGTATTTGAGATAGAAGAGTTGCTATTTGCTAAGCCTGCAATACCGCCGGTGTAGAGGTAACCAGTTATTACACCTTCAGAACAAGCATTTGAAATGTTACCTGTGATTGTACCTGCAATACCGCCTGTAGTGCTTTCCAGTGAACCTGTTCCTTGGATATCACCTTTAGAATAAGCATTTGTAATATTACCCGTGATAGTACCTGCAATACCACCTGCTGCA
>JAFVOZ010000061.1 GCA_017505585.1 bacterium | reverse complement strand
ATTGATGGACCAATCGCAAGTTTTGCGTTTGGATATATACTTTGAACAGCTTGCGCCATAATGTGCGAAGTTGAGTGACGAAGTGTTTGTAAATCAATGTTGTTCTCTTGCATAAATTCAGCCTTTTCCCTTTAAATACAATAAAATTTTACCACTAAAATATTTAATTGTAAAAGTTTGTTAAGAAAATATGAAATAAAATAGCAATTTTTTTGCACATATATACTTTATATATATACGAGAGATAACTAAGAGGATAAGATGGCTACAGTTCAAGAAAATTTCTTTAAAGTTGAAGGCGAATTAAAAGAAGCAATGGATAATCTTGATAAATCAAATATCAGAACTCAATTCAAGCAAGCTTCTGACCCAATTTATTTAGCATTCAACTATATGGAATCTCGTCCTTTGAATAAAATTGCATCAGAAACTATCCAAGAAACTTTCATGGACATTTTCAACTTCATTGCAAAAGCATTCGTAGCTTAATTTATTTAACAGCTATAATTTCTACTTCACAAAGAGCACCTTTTGGAAGCTTAGCTTGAACGCAGCTTCTTGCAGGTTTTGACGTGAAGTATTTCGCGTATATTTCATTAAATTTTGCAAAATCTTGCATATCATCAATAAAACAAGTTGTTTTAACAACATCGTCAAACGAAAAGCCTGCTTCATCTAAAAGAGCAGAGATATTTTGCATAACACGTTCTGTTTGCTCTTCGATTGTGCCTGCCATAAATTCTGATGTTTCAGGATTAATTGCAATTTGACCCGAAAGATATAAAGTGTTCCCTGCAATATAACCTTGAGAATATGGCCCGATTGGCTCTGGTGCCAATTTTGTATACACAACTTTTTTCATAATTTCTCCTATCCGTTATCAGATAAAGTGTAGCCCGCTTTTTTAAGTGCTTTTTTAATTTGTTCAAGATGCGCTTTATTTCTTGTTTCCATAGAAATTTTTAAATAACACTGGTTGATATCAGTATTTTCACCGCCTTGAATATGGCTCACCTTGATAACATTTGCACCTAAATCCGCAACAATTGCCGAAACTTCTTTTAATTGCCCCGGTTTATCAAGCATATAGATTGTAATGTCTGAAAGTCTGCCTGCCGTGAGCAGACCTCTGTTTATGACACGAGACAAAATATTTACGTCAATATTGCCACCCGACACAAGACAAACCACGTTTTTACCTTCTAAGTCCAATTTATTGAAAAGTACCGCCGCAACAGAAACTGCACCTGCGCCTTCTGCAATAAGTTTTTGTTTTTCTATTAAGGTTAAAATTGCGGTTGCAATTTCGTCATCCTTTACTGTCACAATTTTATCAACGTAATCTTTACATAAGCTATACGTCAAATCCCCTGGCGTTTTAACCGCAATACCATCAGCGAATGTTGAAACTTTTTTGAGTTTGCACATTTCTGCTTTTTCAAGCGACATAAGCATGCTGTCTGCACCACGGGCCTCAACACCATAAACTTTGCATTCAGGTTTTAACATTTTAATTGTATAAGCCAAACCTGATATTAAACCGCCGCCCCCTATCGGAACAATGATTGCATCAACTTCAGGCAATTGATTTAGAATTTCGAGCGCAATTGTACCTTGTCCTGCTATAACTTTTTCATCGTCAAACGGGTGAATAAAAGTTCCGCCTGTTTGCTTTTGATATTCAACAGCTGCTTCGTACGCATCATCATAAACACCGTCTATGAGCATAATTTCAGCATTATAGCTTCTTGTTGCTTCAATTTTTGAAATCGGGGCAGTGCTTGGAATGAAAATTGTTGCTTTAATGCCATTTTTTTGAGCAGCAAGTGCAACGCCTTGTGCGTGGTTACCTGCGGAGCATGCTATAACACCTTTTGCTTTTTCTTCGTCAGAAAGTGTTGAAATTTTATAATATGCACCACGCAACTTAAAAGAACCTGTTACTTGTAAATTTTCAGTTTTTAGATAAATATTTGCATTATCAACTATATTTTTTGTAAGAATTAAATCTGTTTCACGAGCAACTTCTTTTAATTTATGGGCAGCTTGATAAACTGTGTCTAAAGTGAGCATGTTAATACCTCTAGCTAAATCATACGGAAATTATAACACACAATTAAATTTTGAGATTACTTAATTTCCGATAAATATAAGTGAAATTAAAATTATAGGCAGAATAAATCTCATCATAAATAAAACTATTTTATGTAAAAATTTATATTGGAAAAGATTATCTAATTTAGGGACAACACACCAACCCGCCACAAGACACGCTATTGCGCTATTTAGTGGCAACATTATGTTTGATGTTGTGTAATCAAATAAATCAAAGAAATTTTTACCGAATAATTTTAAACTTGGAATTGCGCCAAGTGATAATGAGGCAAGCGTTACAAGAACCACAACAATTATAGATGTTAAAACGGTTGCATGTTTTCTTGTGATATTAAATCTTTCAACAAAAGTTGCAACAACCACTTCAAGCATACTAATGGCGGACGTAAATGCTGCAAAAAATAAAAGCAAGAAAAATAAGGCCGCAACAAAATATCCGCACGGCATTTGCGCAAAAATCTTAGGTAAAGTTATAAACACTAAACTCGGACCGACCTCTGGTTGCATTCCGAATGAAAACACCGAACAAAATATTAAAACACCAGCAAGAAGTGCAAAAATTACATCAAAAATAACTATTGAAAATAAATTTTTACCTATTTTTTCTTCTTTTGGAAGATAGCTGCCATAAATAAGCATTGCGCCCATACCGATACTCAATGTAAAAAGCGCTTGCCCAAGGGCAGTTAACACCATATGACCATTAAATTTAGAAAAATCAGGTTTAAACATAAATTCTATGCCCGCTATGGAATTGGGCAAAGTTAAGGCATATCCTGCAAGTAAAACCATAATAACGCCAAGTGCCGGCACCATAAACTTATTTACCGCTTCAACGCCTTTATTCAAACCTTGGAAAATAAAAAATGCGCACGCAATTGTAAAAACTATTCCAAGCATTGGCGCATAAAAAATATCTGAAGTTAAACTTGTAAAATATTGGGCGCAATCAGCCATTTTATAATTCACAAGTGCTTTAAAGAAATAATCAATAATCCAACCGCAAACAACAAAATAAAAACCCATTATAAAAATTGTTGTTATAACATTTGACCAGCCAAAAATTCTAAAATTTTTGCTTATTGCATGATACGAACCAACATTATCTTTCTGCATTGTTTTCCCGATTACAATTTCAGCAATCAGAGGAATTGTACAAATAAGAAAAATTAAAATTAAATACGTGATAAGAAAAACCGCTCCGCCACCTTCGCCCATAATATAAGGGAAACGCCAAATATTACCCAAACCAACAGCTGAACCTATTGCAGATAATATAAACGCCAGTTTTGTGCTCCATTTTGGTCTTGAATTATTTTCCATATCACATACCTTCTTACTAACCAAATTAATTATAAATTTTTTTTGTAAAAAAATAAGAAAAATGCGCTAAAATAGGCTTTTTGTATGGGTAATTATAATTGATGCCCGAACGGTCGCTCGTTCCTCGCTCCCTTAATTAAAAATTTTATTAAAAACTTTCTTTTGAATATCAACTACAAAATTGTAATCTTCTTCTGTCATATGGTCAAAACCAAAAAGATGAAGTATGCCATGTGTTATTAAAACCGTTATTTCCTGTTCAGGAGTTAAATTATTTTCGCTTGCTTGTTTTTTTGCGGTATCTGTTGAGATTATAATATCCCCAAGTTCTGCTGTATTTTCAATCACCGTTTTGATGTCATCATCAAAAAAGAGAGCAAAAGTTATAACATCTGTTGGCTTATCAATATTTCTGTATTCTTTATTTATTCCATGAATTTCAGCGTCAGTGCAAAATGTAAGACCAAAATTAAATTTTAAATTTTGATATTTAGCCAAATGCTCAGCTTCTTTTACTAAATCAAAAGTGCATAAAAACACTTCTTCGGTGCGTTTTTGCCAAAAAGCTTCGTCAAAATCAAAATCAAGATTTGTATTTTCAATTATTATTTTTATCTTCATTTTGTTTTTCTTTATTTTCTTCTATCTTCTTTGCAATTTTCTTTTCTAATGCTTCTTCTTTGCTGAGCAAAAGTCTGATTTTTGTTTCATCTAAGTCACTCAAATCAGGTTTTTCATATTTAACTCTATCATGCATCATGCCTTTCATGATTCTGTTGAAAGTATTTGCAATTGTTTTAATATCCTTTAGTGTAAGCGGACTATCCGATAATTGACCGTCGTTTAATCTTTCTGTGATAATTTTATTTATCATTTCCTCAACTTCTTCTTGGGTTGCGCCTTTTAATGAACGAACGGCACTTTCAACCGCATCTGCTATCATCAAAATTGCAATTTCTTTTGTTGAAGGTTTTGGGCCAGGGTATCTGAATTGTTCCATATCAACCGCATCTGCACCTTCTTCGCTCACGGCTCTATTATAAAAGTGCCCTGCTAAACTATCGCCATGATGTTGTTGGATAAAATCAATAATTGCTTGCGGCAAGTGATGTTCACGAGCAAGTTCTGCACCTTCTCTTGTGTGAGAAGTAATAACCATTTTACTTAACCTTGGATTGAGTTTCAATGCATCATGCGGATTTTCAATATCAAAATATGATTGATTTTCAATAAAAAACTGCGGTCTTTTTAATTTGCCAATATCATGGTAAATTGCGCCAACACGAGCAAGAATAGGGTCTGCCCCGATTGCCTCTGCTGCCGCTTCGCACAAATTTGCAACCGTCATTGAATGGTGATATGTACCGGGTGCTTTATGTTCAAGATTACGAAGCAAATCTTGTTTATGGTCCGTAAGTTCAATTAATGAATATGGCGTAAAAACTTTAAAAATGTCTTCGATTAAAGGTATAAGACCAAGCGCGATAATACCAGATATCACACCGTTTAAAAGACAAAGCGAAGCATGGATTATTGTTTCTAAAGTTGAAAAACCAAAAAGTTGACCCTTAAATAACGCAATCAGGCAAGTTGCCGAAAACATCACTGCGCCAACTTCAAAACCACATTTTATTATATCAAATCTTTTTGAATAATTTATCTTGGAAGAAGCAAAAACTCCCATAATTGAACCGAATAAAAATATTGCAATAAGTTGCATATCAAACTGCAAAGTCATCGAGAACAATACAAGGAATAAGATTGAAAATAAAAACGCGATATTTGGTGAAGTAAACACAGAAAGAATAATAACGAACGCAGGAAGAGGCATTAAATAACCCCAAGTTGCGCCTGTATTTAACATAACCGCACATATAATCGTCAAAATTATCGAAGTAGCCGATAAGATTGTTATGTAATTCGGTTTATAAAATTTTTGTTCGTATCTTTTGATATAAAGCATTGCGGCAAGCATTGTAATAAGCGAAAGTAAAAACATGCCAACAATTCCCCATTTATCAATTTCAAGAACATTGTAGCCTGATTTTTCAATTGCCGCTTTCTTAAGTTCCGTTACAGGTTCACCTTCTCTTAAGATATAATCACCTTTTTTAAATTTTACAATATGAGGTCTTACAAGGTTTCTTGCATTTCTTCTTGCAATTTCCGTTGCGTATTCATCTTCTACCAAATTCGGGGTTATGACATGTTCTAAAATTCCTGAAATAAGTTGTATGTTTTGTCTTGAAGCATTAGCACCAAGTGTTTTTTTGGCAATACTTTCAACTTTTAATTCAGGGAACTCAACATCTGTTATGCCTTCTGTTAAAACATGAACAAGCGCATAATTTGAATTTGTAAACACATCTTCGATTTCATTTGCTGAAGCAGCCAACAAAAATCTTGTTACCGCTCTTTCTTTATCTGGGTTATTAATTTCAAGCAATTGAATAAATTTTGCATATTTTTCATCCGGAGAAAATTCCCCTTCTTTTATATTTTTTACTTCTTGTTCAAAATTGCGCAAACTACTTTTTACAAAATTTTCATCAATCGGGGTGATAATTGGGCGAACCTTGTTTGCTCTTTCTCTTCTTTGAAATTCGGTTTTTCTTGCATCAACAACATCAAAATCGAATTTCGCAATAACATCCCTTTTGCTTATTCCGTTTTCATAAAATTTTTGGCTTGAATAATATTTAAAAGCAAGAACAACTGTTATCACAAGCGAAATTGAAACAAGATATATTAAGCTTTTTAAGAAAGCATTGTTTTCTAATCTTGTTTGGAAATCATTGATTTTAAACATAATATTTCCTCTAAAAAATTTTAAATTAATTAATATTATACATTAAGTTAAACAATAAGTTATAATAATTTCATGAAGAAAATTTTATTACCACTATTATTCACAGCAATTATACAACACTCCTCTTTTGCCTCAACCCATTGGACAAATGATTTACGTGATAAATTTTTGGCAAAAGAAGCTATTTTTTACACAATAAATGTCAGAACATTCAACGCTCAAGATTTGAACGGAAATGACATAATCGAGGAAGAATACGGGGAAAAGCGTGGCACATTTATAAATGCCGTTGAAAAATTAGACTATATTCAAAGCCTCGGAGTAAACACTATATACTTACTTCCAATCACAAAAACAGGAAAACTAAAGGCTCTTGGCACATCAGGTTCGCTTTACGCGCTTGATAGCTTCAATGAAATAAGCCCTTATTTGGATGACAAAAACGACCCGCGGACAGTTGAAGAAGAAGCAAAATTATTTATTGATGAAGCACACAAAAGAAATTTAAGAGTAATTGTTGATATTCCTGCTTGCGGAAGCTATGACCTGACACTTGCCCGCCCGACATTATTCATCAAAAATAAAAAAGAAGACACTGTAATTCCTTCGGATTGGACGGATGTCAGACTTTTTAAAATTTATGAAGAAAGAAACAAGCTAAACCCTGAACTTGTTGAAGCTTATAAGAGCTTTGTTGATATGGCGCAAAATATAGGCGCAGACGGCATTCGTGCAGATGTTGCAGGAATTAAACCTTATGAATTTTGGGAAGAAATAATTTCATACGCAAGAAAAAAAGACAGTAATTTTATGTTTGTTGCAGAAATTTCCGCAAGCTGGAAAAACCCGATTAAACCTTGGGGGAAATTTGCAAGCATTGAAGAATTACTCGATGCGGGTTTTGACGGTTTTTATTCTGGCTTGGGCGAAGTGTCAAGCATTGAAACAAAAAAAGAATTTGCCAAAAAATTATCAACAGATAATAAAATCTTGAAAAAATATGAAGGAAGAAGGGCGCTGATTGGCACTTTTGCAACACATGACCAAATCAGCCCGACTCATAAAAATTCAAAAAATTATTGGGAACAAGTTTTGTGGCTAAATTTAACATTACCAATAAATAGCTATTTCTTAGACGGTTTCCCGTCAGGTGATAAATTTGATTACAAATTTGAAAACAAAAAAGCAACAAACACAAACACAGATGATGACTTTTATTTCTTGCATTCGGGTAAAATGGATATATTCAATTTTTCAAGGCAACCATTAAAAGAAGATAATGAATATATGCAATCATTTATGGAAGGAATGAGATTTAATAAATTCGCGGGCGAAATTATATCAAAAGGCAAATTTTCTAAATTAAAAACCAATTCCGATAAAGTTTTTGCCTATATGCTGAAACATAAAGAGGATAGGGTTGTCACAATAGTAAATCTTGACAAGGAAAATGATTCAAAAGCAAAAATTATTGTTCCGAAATTAAATAAAAAAAGCTATTTCTTAAAAATAAAGGCGACCGATACGCCAAAAGTTAAAAGAAGAAGAATAATCACAAACCTTGAGGCGGGCGAAATTCAAGTTTATATATTTTCCAAAAAAAATAAAGAAGGAAAACTATGAAAAAAATTCTTATTATAATATTTTTATTTTGCGCAGTTTTTAATGTTGCATACGCAAGTAACACAGCAGAAGATATTTTATTAAAAAAACAAATTGCACAAATGTTAATTGTTGGCTTCAACGGAAGCACTTTAACGCAAAATAATCAAATATATTCCGATATTAAAGAGTTAGGCATAGGCGGAGTTATTTTATTTTCAAGAAATGCAGATAAAACACAAACAAAACTCACAAAAAATATACAAAATTTCAACCAACTTAAAAAATTAAATGAAGATCTGCAAAATATCTCTGAAATTCCTTTGTTTATATCAATCGACCAGGAAGGTGGTTTTGTTTCAAGATTAAGCCCCAGTTATTTTGTTGTATCAACATACAATGCAGGGTTTTTAGGGCAAAAAAATGACTTAAAATTTACCCGCGCAGAAGCTGAAAAAACAGCGAAGACTTTATCTCGGCTTGGAATAAACATTAATTTTGCCCCTGTTGTTGACCTTGATTTAAATAAAAATTCAAAAATTATATCAGGGCTTAAAAGAAGTTATTCGGATAACCCAAAAATAGTTTCAGCTCACGCAAAAGAGGTAATTGAAGCACATAATAAATATGGAATTATAACAACCCTAAAACACTTCCCTGGACATGGAAGTGCACAAGGGGACACTCATCAAGGCTTTGTTGATATTACTAACACACACACTAAAGAAGAAATTTTGCCATACAAAACACTAATCAATGAAAAAATAGCAAAAGGCGTTATGATATCGCACCTGTATAATAAAAATATTGATGAAAAATATCCTGCAAGTATGTCATATAATTTCGTCACAAAAAAATTACTCAAAGAATTAAATTATAACGGTTTAATTTTTACCGATGACATACAAATGAACGCTATAAGAAACAATTATACTTTTGCCGAAACGCTAGAAAAATCAATTATGGCAGGTTGCGACGTGATTGTTATAGGTAATAATTTATTTAATGACGAACAAGTTGCAAAAAATGCTGTTGAAATAATTTTTAATTTGGTTAAAAATGGAGTAATACCAAAAGAGAGAATTGCTTTTTCTTATGATAAAATAATTAAGGCAAAAGAAGAGCTTAAAAAAATTGAAAACACTAATAGAGAAGATTAACAAACTAAAAAAAGAAAAAAATGCGATAATTCTTGCGCATTGCTACCAAAAGCCGGAAATTGATTTCGTGGCAGATTTTGTTGGCGATTCTTTAAAATTGAGTCAAGAAGCGGCGAAAACTAATGCCGATATCATTGTTTTTGCAGGTGTTTATTTTATGGCACAAACCGCAAAAACTTTATCGCCTGAAAAAAAAGTTCTTCTTCCGAATGTTCACTCCGGTTGCTTAATGGCAGATATGGTGAACAAAGAGCAAATCATAGAATTTAAAAAGCAACACCCTGGCGTTACAACCGTATGCTATATAAATACAACCGCGGAAGTAAAAGCTGAATGCGATATCTGCGTTACAAGCTCAAATGCAATTAGAGTTGTGCGCGCCTTGAACAAAGACAAAATCTTATTCTTGCCTGATGCAAATTTAGGAAGATGGATTGAAAAAAATTGCAAAGGCACGGAAGTAATTAAATATGCAGGATGCTGCCCGACACATATGGATATAACAGTATCTGAACTTGAAAAAATTAAAAAAGAATATCCAAACGGCGTTATTCTAATGCACCCTGAATGCAGCGAAGAATCGCTTGAAGCAGCTGATTTTATCGGCTCTACAACAGAAATTATGGATTATGTAAAAAATTCAAAAGAAAAAGAATTTATTATTGCAACAGAACTTGGCGTTATGCAAAGACTTGTTCGTGATTATCCTGATAAAAACTTCTATTTGGCAACACCAAAAGCGGTTTGCCCTAATATGAAGAAGAATAATTTAGAAGATATTTTACATGTTTTGGAAACAGAAGAAAACGAAATTATTGTCGAAGATACACTTATTGAGAAATCTTTGCTTCCAATTCGTCGCATGTTAGAAATAAAATAAATTTTTTTTAAATTTTTTTTGCAAAATTTAGTGAATTTTTGCTGTTTTTTTGTTGAAAAATTAATAAGTGTATATTAAACATTTATTTATTTTTTAAACAGTTCATAAGTGAAAAGCCTTATGTATCAAGGTTTTAAAGAATTTTAAAAAGGGGGTTGACAAATAAAATTAATGGAGTAATAATATAAGTGTGATGAACAAGTGTTCAAACAACACTTTAAAAGAAAAAGGAGCAATCCAATGAAAATACAAAAAATAAATAACAACTTAATAAAACAAAACAAGCCAAGCTTTAAAGCAGGCGTTCAAACTTCATACGGCATTTCATACATACCAAAGAAAAATGTTGTAGAGAACGGTTTCTTCGAAGGATTTTTAGGAATTTTAAAAACATCAAATTCTTTGTTCGACGCTAAAGCACAACAAAGAGCAAACTCAATAAAAGAAGGTATGGAACAAACCTCTCTTGATTTTACAGCATAACAACAAAACATAACAACACCTAACATATATAGCCGAAGAAACGGTTAAAACCCTCAAAATTTTGAGTGTTTTTATTTTTTTAAAAGGTTTTATGGTGGTGCTATTGTCTCGGTTGTTGCAATAAATTAGTGTGTCTAGCATTGCCAGACTCGCAAATTAAGTACAACTATTTCCCTTGGTTATTTTTGTTAATTTGCATTCTCTCAAGCAAATTAGCTCCACCTGGCTCATAAGCAGGCCCGCCTGAATGAGTTTCCCCTGTTTTTGCGGCTTCAGAAGGGTGTGGCGGAGAACTTTTAAATTTGCCTTCAAGTGCACCGGGACCTTGATAAAATTCTTTTATAAAAGGTATTGTATGTTTGTAATAACCGGGCGGAAGAACATAATTATCCGATTTAGGCACAACATTAAAAGCAATACCCGTTCCTTCAATTAAAAAATCTGTAAGTGTTTTTGTATACCAACCGCCAAGAATAATTATCGTTAAAAACACGCATAAAATCTTAGGCGCAGCAGCAATCGTTTGTTCTTGAACTTGCGTTACCGCTTGCAAAATACCAACAACAAGACCAATGCCCGCGGCAACAAGTACACAAGGGAGAGAAACCATTAACATGACAACAAATCCTTTTGCCATATATTCCATTAAAATTTCCATCAGTTAAAACTCTCCACAAGGCCTTTAACAATAAGACTCCAACCGTCCACCGCAATAAATATCAACAACTTAAAAGGCAGAGAAATAATGGTCGGAGAAAGCATAAACATACCTAGCGCCAGCAAAATGTTTGCAACAACAAGGTCAAGCACAATGAATGGTATGTATATTATGAAACCAATTTCAAATGCGGTTTTTAGCTCACTTATAATAAACGCAGGTGCAACTTCCCACAAAGTAAGCTCTTCCGGTGTATTTGGTGCTTTCCCTCGAGATTTTTCAACAAAAAACGCAAGGTCAACTTCACGCGTGTT
>JAFVOZ010000060.1 GCA_017505585.1 bacterium | reverse complement strand
TAAGAGAGTTTGGTTTGCTTGCTTTAATTCTTTTGTTCTTAGTTGTATTTCTTCTTCAAGAACTTTGTTTTTATGATAAATTTCAATTATTTCATTTCCATCTTTTACAAGTTTATTCTCAACCTGTTTGATGTTGTCGTTATATGTTTTAAGCCATTCAAAAATACCCATTCTTTAATTATAAACTTTTTTTTGAAATTTTCAAACATATTTCCTGAATTTGAAATTATTATTTAGAAAATGAAACATATCTCAAACTTTGCTTTTCAAAGATTTTGCTTTGTATTATAATTGTGAAAAATAGATGAGGGAAATATGGTAAATTCTGTTGTATTGGTTGGAAGAGTTGGACAAGATCCGGACACAAAGTTTTTTGAAAGCGGCAAGGTAAAATCAACATTTTCTGTTGCAGTCGGTCGTTGGAGCTCTAAAACAAAAGAAGAAATTACTGATTGGTTTAACGTTGAAGTTTGGGATAAGCAAGCTGAAATTGTTGGCGAATGGGTTAAAAAAGGCTCACTTGTGGGAGTTGAAGGAAGGCTTGCGCTTAACAAATGGACTGCGCCTGATGGAACTCAGGTTGAAAGATATATTATTCGCGGTCAAAATGTTCGTTTAATGGGCTCAAAAAGAGATAATGCCAACGGGTAGCAAATATGCAAATTAACAACATCATAGGTATAGTTGCGGATGATTTAACCGGTGCAAACGACACGGCTTTGCAATTTTATTTGCATGATGCATCAACACACATTCTTCTCAACCTTGATGTTATGCCTGAAACGCTTAAAAACATTGATATCTGGGCAACTTCAACCGAAAGTAGAAATATTGATTCACAAGCGGCGGCTGAAAACGCCCGTAATGCTTGTAAGATTTTGAAAGAAAAATTCGGGGTTGAGCATTTTTATAAAAAAATAGATTCAACGCTTCGCGGAAATATTGCATCTGAAGTGCTTGCAGTGCTTGATGAAACAGGAAAAGACATCGCAATTATCGCGCCCGCTTTTATTCAGGAAGGAAGAGTGACAGTTGGCGGGTATCAATTGGTTAAGGGTATTCCGATTGAGCGCACTGAAGCTGCCCGCGACCCTCAAGCTCCGATTTATGAATCAAACATTGTAAATATTTTAAAAAAACAGCTTCCCGAAGAAGGGCAAACATTTGTCGGGCTTGTTGAGCACTGCGTTGTTTCTAAAGGTGCGGCTGCAATTACATTAAAAATCAACGAAATGGCACGCGAAGGCAAAAAGCTTCTTGTTTGCGATGCTTTAAGCGTTGTTGATATTGAACAAATTGTTCTTGCAATGAAAAAATGTTCATACGAAGTTTTGCCTGTTGGTTCGGCAGGGCTTGCGCAAGCCCTTGCAGATGATTGGACGGAAAAAACAAAGAAAACAAAACTCTCAAAGAAAATCCCGAAGCTTCCAAAACTTGTTCTTTCGGGTTCTGCAACAGAGCTTAGCGCGCTTCAAATTAAGAAATTTCAAGAAGATGAAGACTTTGATAACACCTATGTTTTGAACTTAAAATTATCGGATATTTTAGACGGTCTTACATCGGTTGTAATTTCAAGAGTAGTCCAAAATTTAGTTAAAGATAATATTGTGGTTGTCCATGTGTCGGATATTAAAAATGAACTCGAAGATGATAATTCTGCGCATCGTGACAGGCTTATAGATGAAGGCATTACTCGAGATGACCTTGCAAAAATGATTACTGATTATCTTGCCGAACTTCTATATGAAGCAAAAAAAGAAAGAGATTTTGTTCTGATTACAATTGGCGGGGAAACTTCTTTTAAATGCGCTAAAAAAATCAATGCAGAACATTTAACTGTGCTCGATGCAATTTTGCCTGCAATTCCAATCTGTATGGATATAAATGGGCAGTTTTTAGTCACAAAATCAGGTAATTTAGGAACTTCCTCAACTCTAATTGAAATTATGAAATATTTTAAAGACCATGAATAAAATAGCAATAACAACAGGGGACAGGCTTGGAATAGGAAAAGAAGTGCTGATTGGGGCACTTAATTTTCTGCAAATTCCACAAGATAAAGTTGTGATTATTGGGGACGATACAGGGCTTCCATACCCTCACGTAACAATAAACGAATCGGACAACGGCACTTTTTGCTACAAAAGCCTGATTGCCGCAGCTCAACTTGCCAGAAACGGCGATGTTTCAGCAATTGTGACAGCACCTATTTCGAAAGAAGCAATAAATTCTTCGGGTTACAAATTTTCAGGTCAAACAGAAATTTTAGAAGAATTTTTGTCAGATGGGGATGAGAAAGCAGAAATGCTCTTTATTGCTGAAGATTTGCGTGTTATGCTTCTTACTCGTCACATTGCGTTAAAAGATGTGCCAAGCGAAGTGACCATTGAAGATACAATCGAAAAAACAAAAAGATTGCACAAGTTTTTGGTTGAATACGAAGGAATTAAAAGCCCTAAGATTGCTTTTTGTGCCTTTAATCCGCATATTGGAGATAATGGTTTGTTTGGTGATGAAGATGATAAAATTTTAATTCCGGCAATTCAAAAAATGCAATCCGAAGGGCTTGCTGTTGAACTCCCCCAAAGCGCAGATGCTTTGTTTGGTAAAATTGGAAAAAAATATTTAAACAGCGAACCTCAAGAATATGATGCAATAATCTCAATTTACCACGATCAAGCACTTTGTGCCGTGAAAGCAATAGCTTTTGATGAGGTGGTAAACACGACAATCGGGCTTAAAGTTATAAGAACTTCCCCTTCTCATGGAAGTGCCTATGACATTGCAGGAAAAGGGATTGCGGATTGTTCGAGTATGATAGAGGCAATTAAACTCGCGCTCAGATTAAAAAGAGGTGTTCATGTTTAGCAACCTACCTGTGTGGCAAAAAAATCATCTTGAAGATTGCAACAAGCGTGGAATGTTTCGAGGAAAACGTGTGCTTGAAGTGGGTGGTGCAACACCAGAGGATATCACAAAGGCTTTGGGTGTAAAATCTTGGACTTGTGTTGATCCTGCCTTTTCTTCTGATTTAAGAAAAGAAAATTATGAACAAATTGCTGAATCAATTTTGAATTATAATGAAGGGAAAAAGTTTGATTTAATTTTTTCAACAAATGCATTTGAGCATATTATCGGTTTGGATCAAGCATTTGATAATATGTATAATTTGCTTGAAACAGGCGGTTTGCTTTCTGCATTATACGGGCCCATTTATTCTTCATATAAAGGGCACCACGTGTATGTTTATTACGCACAAGACTTGGTTCTGAGCTTTAATGACGCCAAGATTCAAAACTGGGGTCATCTTTTATATGGTGCAGACAAGCTTGTTGAAATTTTGGGCAAGTTTTATAACGAACAAACAATTAACACAATCAAAGAACAGCTTGGTGATTGGGATTATTTAAACAAACTTTTTTATGATGACTACATCGAGATAATTAATAAATCAAAGTTTGATGTGCTTGAGCTTCGCGATTGGCACGAATCTCGCTATCCTGACCCAGAAACACAAAAAATTCTTGAAGAAAAATATAACAAAAAGAATTTTTCTACTGTCAGTATGAAAATAATTTTGAGGAAATAATGGCATTATAAAAAATGAAAAGGGGTCAAATCCTTGACCCCATTGTATTGCCATCACCAGTTAGATAACCGTATCAGTACTTCCATGTTACTTTATTGGATATCAAACTTAGAAAAATCTGCTAAATGACCTTATTTGGCACTAGATTTTACTTCACCGCATCTAACATTTAGCAGATATTATGTAAAATTTAGTTTTTTATTTTGTTTTCAATTGATTTAAAATCTTCTGCTTACGCTCGTCTTTTAAACCACTCGCGCTCGATTGCGCAAGCATATTCCCGTTAGCCAGCCACCTTCATTGCGCTTTATTTGACTAAATTAAAGAAAGTGCAAGTGATGGTGTTTGGTTAGCTTGAGTTAAAAGAGAAGCTGATGCTTGTTGTAATATGTATTGCTTAGTATATTCAGAAGATTCTTTTGCAATATCAGCGTATACAATTCTTGAATTTGCAGCTGATAGGTTTTCATTTGTAACTGTTAAAGAATCAATTGTTGAGTTTAATCTGTTAGTTGTTGAACCGATAACACCTCTTCTGAGAGATACTTCATCGATTGCCGAGTCTAATGCGTTCAAAATTTCGCCTAATTCGTCGTAGTCTTTTGTTGCAAGGGTGCCTGCAGCCGCATCACCTGTTGTGAATGAAATAAAACTACCTGATGTGCTGTTGCCGCTTACAACGTCGCCTGTAAGAGTTGATAAAGTTGCACTATAGAATACATCTGTGATTGAGATTGTGTTGGTTGCTTCATCTGCTCTCATACCAACTTGGATAACAAATTCATCTGTTGCCGCTTTTGCTTCGTCAAAAATATTGAATTTGTTGAATGTTGCTGCAAGTGATTGTCTGTCAATTTCAAGTGCTCTTGCTTTTGCTTCAGATTCAAGAGCCGCAACTTCTGATGCAGAATAACCACCGTTCATTGCTTGAAGTGTTAAGTCGCGCATTCTCATAAGGTTATCTTGGATAGTGTCTAAAACACCTTCAGCTGTTGTTAAAATACTGATCGCGTTTTGTGCGTTATCCATTGCAACTTCAGAACCTGAAATTTGTGTTTGTAAACCTTTTGAAATCATAAATCCTGCTGCGTCATCTGCTGCACGATTGATTTTAAAACCTGTTGACATTCTTTCCATTGCGCTTTCCGCTCTGGATGTCGCTCTGTTCAAATTGTTGTTAACTTTGAGCGAAGTAACATTGGTGTTGATAACTAGTGCCATTTTTAATCTCCTTTTAATTTTTCCTGCAACTTCCTTGTGCAGGGGCTATGGTGAAGTAATACAATACATTTTTGGCACCACACCTAAAGCCCACAGAGGACTTTTCTTGGTTGAGAAATTTAAAGATTTGTTTGGCAATGTTTCCAAATCTTTTTCAATTTCTTTTTATGGATGCAAAAAGTTAGCCTATCAAAGCACTTAAAATCGCTTTAAGGTTATCTTTTTTATATGGTGTGGCAGTCAATAAGGTAAAAATTTAATGAGGAAACTTTTTCCCTTTGACACTGATATAGTACACTATGTTGAAGTAAATTGGAATTGTACCTAAGTTAGAAATTTTTGCAACTTAGGTTGGTTTTTTGGGATATTTTTTCCATATTTTTTGAATTTGTTATCATAAAAATTTAGTGTAAAATATTATTATGAATGATTTCATTATTGTTAAAGGGGCGAGTGAGCATAATCTAAAAAATGTTTCTTTGGAAATTCCAAAGAACGAACTTGTTGTGTTCACCGGAATTTCAGGCTCAGGAAAAAGTTCTTTAGCATTCGACACCATTTTTGCCGAAGGGCAAAGAAGATATGTTGAAAGTTTATCAACGTATGCCAGACAATTCTTGGGGCAAATGGACAAGCCAAATGTTGAGCACATTGATGGTCTGTCCCCTGCAATATCTATCGACCAAAAATCAACTTCAAATAATCCGCGCTCAACCGTTGGAACAATAACAGAAATCTATGATTATTTAAGGCTTCTGTGGGGAAGGTTAGGGACTCCTTATTGCCCAAAATGCGGAACAAAAATTCAGCCTCAAACAGTTGATGAGATTGTGTCTAAAATATTAACTTATCCCGAAGGGAGCAAAATTCTTATCGTATCTCCTTTGGTGAGAGGTAAAAAGGGTGAGTATCAAAATCTTCTTGAGGATCTTAAAGCAGACGGATATGTTCGTGTTCGAATTGACGGGAAAGTTTACAATCTTGAAGAAGATGAAATTAACCTTGCAAAAACCTTGAAGCACGATATTGATGTTGTGATTGATAGACTCATAATTAAAGAAAACATAAAATCTCGTCTTGCGGAAAGTGTTCAAGGTGCGCTTCAAAAATCAGACGGACTTGTTGTTGTTTATTTTATGGACACTGAACGAGAAATAATTTTTAGTGAAAAATTTTCTTGCCCAAAGTGCAATACGAGTTTTAAAGAATTATCTCCAAGGATTTTTTCTTTTAATGCGCCATACGGTGCTTGTAAAAGCTGCTCTGGGCTTGGTGAGTATTATGAAGTTGACCCTGATTTAGTTGTGCCTGACAATACAAAAAGTCTTGCAGAGGGGGCGATTTACCCTTGGGCGAAAACACAAAATCAATATTACGCAGATGTTCTAAAAAGTGTTTGTTCTTATTATGAAATAGATATAAATGCGCCTTTCAAATCTCTTTCGCCTTCACAAAAAGGAATAATTTTGTATGGAAATGGCGAAGAAAAAATCAAAATGCGCTACCAAGATTTTGGCACAAAAAGGTACCGTGACCATATTCTTCCATACCAAGGTGTTATTCCTTACATGATGAAAAAATATGAAACATCGGATAGTGATATAATTCGTGCTGAAATCGAAAAATATATGTCACATAAGCCTTGTGCTGTGTGCAAGGGTGCTCGCTTAAATGAGTTTGCTTTATCTGTTAAAATATTGGACAAAAATATTTATGAATTTTGCTCAATGCCGACATCTAAGACAATTGAATTTATTGATAAACTATATTTAGAGTTTTCGCCCCATGAAATGAAAATTGCAAAACAAGTGCTTGATGAGCTTCATTCAAGGCTTAAATTTTTAAACGATGTGGGGCTCGGGTATCTTTCTTTGAGTCGAAATGCAGGAACACTTTCAGGCGGAGAAGCGCAAAGAATTCGTCTTGCAACTCAAATCGGAAGCGGGTTATCCGGTGTTTTATATGTTCTTGATGAACCCTCAATTGGGCTTCATCAAAGAGATAATGACAGGCTGATTGAAACGCTTGTAAAACTCCGCAATTTAGGAAACACTTTGATTGTTGTTGAACATGACGAAGATACAATTCGCGCTGCAGACTATATTGTTGATATTGGACCTTATGCAGGCAGAGAGGGCGGAGAAATTATAGCCACAGGCACAATAGATGACATCATAAAAGCCAAAAAATCAATCACGGGTAAATATTTATCTGGTGAAAGATTTATTCCTGTGCCCGTAAGTGTTAGGGAAGGCAATGGTGAATTTTTGCAGATTAAAGGTGCAAAATTAAATAACTTGAAAAATATTAATGTTAATATTCCACTAGGTAAAATTGTTGCAGTGACAGGAGTTTCTGGAAGTGGCAAATCAAGTCTTGTAAATGATTTGCTCTATGAATACGGAAAACATAAGCTGCTTAAAAACCGCCCTAAACCTCAAGGTGTGGATGAAATTTTAGGTTTTGAAAATATAGATAAGATTGTGTCTATTGACCAAAGCCCAATCGGGCGCACACCTCGCTCTAACCCTGCGACATATACGGATTTATTCACGCATATTCGCGACCTTTTCGCCTCAACTAATGATGCTAAAATGAGGGGCTATAAAGCGGGCAGATTTAGCTTTAATGTTAAAGGCGGAAGGTGTGAAAAATGCTCTGGTGATGGGCTTGTTAAAATTGAGATGAATTTCCTCTCTGATGTTTATGTTAAATGTAATGTTTGTGGCGGGAAAAGATATAACGAGGAAACGCTTCAGATAAAATATAAGGGTAAAAATATAGCTGATGTTTTGGAAATGAAGGTGGAAGAAGCACTTGAATTCTTCAAAAACGTGCCAAAAATTCACTCTCGTTTGCAAACGCTCTATGACGTGGGGCTTGGTTATATCTCGCTTGGGCAAAGTGCAACAACACTCTCTGGTGGCGAAGCACAAAGAATAAAACTTGCACATGAATTAAATAAGCGCGCCACAGGTAAAACGCTTTATCTTATGGACGAACCTTCTGTTGGGCTTCATTTATGGGATATTGATAAATTGGTGAAAATAATTCATAAACTTGCAGACACAGGAAACACGGTGCTTATTATTGAACATAATTTAGATATTATAAAAGTTGCAGACCATATTATTGACCTCGGACCTAATGGCGGAGATAAAGGTGGCGAAGTTGTAGCATCTGGCACACCTAAAGTAGTTTCAAAATGCAAAAATTCTTATACTGCAAAATATTTGGCGAAGGTTTTGGAAAAATAAATTTGTAAATTTTCCTTAATATTCTTGTTTTTAATAGTCAAAAAAAATGCAAAAAAACTCTTTTCTTAATTATGAGAATGTTTGTTTAAGGAGTTTAAGATGACTATTGATGCTATCGGCAAGGTTTCACAAATTGGTTTTAAGGGGGTTGAAGCTTCACAAGAAACAAAAAAACAAATTCCCGAAATGAAGCCAGATGCTTT
>JAFVOZ010000005.1 GCA_017505585.1 bacterium | reverse complement strand
TTGTATTTAAAGGGAAAAGGCTGAATTTATGCAAGAGAACAACATTGATTTACAAACACTTCGTCACTCAACTTCGCACATTATGGCGCAAGCTGTTCAAAGTATATATCCAAACGCAAAACTTGCGATTGGTCCATCAATTGAAAACGGTTTTTATTATGACTTCGACATAGAGGGCGTTACGCTTAAAGAAGAAGACCTAAAAGTTATTGAAGACAAAATGAAAGAAATTGTTGCGCAAGATTTGACATTTGAAAAATATGAAATTCCGGATGTTGAAGCGCAAATTAAAGAATACAGAGAAAAAGGCGAAATCTATAAAGCTGAATTATTAGAAGAACATAAAAATGATAATCCGACTCTTTATTTGACAAAAGATAAAGACGGAAATGTTTTGTTTGACGATCTTTGCCGCGGTCCGCATATTGAAAATACTCGTCCAATCAAAGCTTTCAAACTTTTATCTGTTGCGGGGGCTTATTGGAGAGGAAACACCGCAAACAAAATGCTTCAAAGAATTTATGCAACTGCATTTTTAAATAAAGATGACTTAAAAGAATACATAAATATGGTTGAAGAAGCAAAAAAACGCGACCATAGAAAACTTGGCACTCAATTAGATTTATTCTCGGTTAGAGATGAAATTGGCGGTGGTCTTGTTCTTTGGCACCCAAATTTATACACGGTTCGCGAAGAAATTGAAAATTACTGGAGAACCGAGCACAGAAAAAGAGGCTATGTAATTGTTCAAACCCCGCAACTTGCGAAATCAAAACTTTGGGAATTATCAGGACACATTGACCACTATAAAGAAAACATGTTCTTCATTCAAAAAGAAAATGAAGAAGATGAGCAATATATCGTAAAACCGATGAATTGCCCATTCCACATTTTAATTTACCAATCCCAAAGACATTCATACAGAGATTTGCCTTTAAGAATGGCAGAACTTGGAACTGTATACAGAAGAGAAAAATCAGGCGCACTTGCTGGGCTTACTCGTGTTCAAGGCTTTACCCAAGACGATGCTCACATTTTCTGTACTCCTGAACAATTAGTTTCCGAAATTAATAACATTATTGATTTTGTTGCAGACACAATGGCAATTTTCAATATGAGCTTTGAAGTTGAATTATCAACTCGTCCTGAAAGTTTTGTTGGTGACATCAAAAACTGGGATATAGCCGAAGCGGGCCTGAAAGAAGCAATGGATAGACGCCAAATGAAATATGAAATCAATGAAGGTGATGGCGCGTTCTATGGCCCTAAAATTGACTTCAAAATTAAAGACGCAATCGGAAGAACTTGGCAATGTGCGACAATTCAGTTAGACTTCAATCTTCCTGAAAGATTTGAAATTAAATATCAGGATAAAGACGGAGCTTTGAAAACCCCTGTAATGCTTCATAGAGTTGTATTCGGTTCAATGGAAAGATTCCATGGAATTTTAATTGAACATTATGCGGGTGCTTTCCCAACTTGGCTTGCACCAACCCAAGTAGCTCTTGTTCCAATTGCAGATAGACATACTGATGCAACTTATGACTTTGCTGATAAATTAAAAGAAAAAGGCATCAGAGTTCTTGTTGATGACAGGTCAGAGAGCATGAACCGTAAAATTAAAGATGCTATTAAAGATAAAAAAATTCCTTATGTTCTTGTTCTTGGTGATAAAGAAATTGAATCCGGCAAAGTTGCAATTCGTGCGAGAGGCAGAGGTCAAATCGGCGAAATGGATATTGAAGAATTTGCGAATAAAGTGGAAAATGAAATTAAGACAAAAGGCAAAGAAATTGTAGAATAAGAGGTTAAAATGAAAAAAATATATTCTTTAATATTAACTTTCATAATTACACTTGCTTTGGGCGGGATTGCTTCTGCTCAAACTCAAGCAAACCTTGATGCGGTTGAGAAGAATATCAGATCAATTGCAACCAATGCCCCTGTTTTAACTGCATATATCGAACCGCTTGCAATTGTAAATGATGTGGATAAATTTTTAAACAGACCTGTACGTATTCAAGGGAAATTCGATAAATTTACGACACTTGGGCTTGATTATCCGCCTGCAATGCGCAAAAGCGAAGATTTTATAAGCTTTATGGTTCAAAGAAATGATGTTTTGGACCATAATGTTCCTCTTTCAGAATTAAAACTTTTTATGAAAAGAAAATACGCTGAAAAGTTTATTGAGCTTGACACAGGTGATAAAATAAATATTACAGGAAAAGTGTTCTCAAATGCCCTTGGCGATGCTTGGGTTGATGTAGACACAATAGAGATAGTTGAAAAAGCCAACAAAGGTGAAGTTAAATAAATATGAAAGATGATAAATATTTGGTAATCCATGGGCATTTTTACCAGCCTCCAAGGGAAAACCCATGGCTTGAAGAAATTGAACTTCAAGAAAGTGCCCAACCTTTTCACAATTGGAATGAAAGAATAGCTTCCGAATGCTATATGCCAAACTGCGTTTCAAGAATTGCGGATGACAAGGGCAGAATATTACAAGTAGTGAATAACTACGAATATTTGAGTTTCAATTTTGGACCGACTTTGTTGTCTTGGCTTGAAAAATATAAACCAGATAATTACAAAAAGATTTTAGAGGCAGACAAAGTTTCAATAGAAAAATATTCAGGGCACGGAAATGCCATTGCGCAAGTGTATAATCACATGATTATGCCTCTATCTAACGAAAAAGACAGAATTACCCAAACAATTTGGGGCATTCGAGATTTTGAACATCGCTTCGGTAGAAAACCTGAAGGTATTTGGCTTGCAGAAACCGCAGTCGATGATATGACGCTTGAGATTATTCGCAGACAGGGCATAAAATTCACAATTTTATCGCCATATCAAGCGCAATCTGTCAGAATGTTTGACGCAAGAGATTTTCAAGATGTTAGCTGGGGCTCAATTGACCCTTCAATGCCTTATCGTTATTTCTTAAAAGACGGTTCGGGCGATTACATCGATATCTTTTTTTATGACGGCGCAATTTCAAAATCCGTTGCTTTTGATGAACTTTTAAAAGACGGTCAAAAATTTGTGAATCGCTTGAATGATGGTTATGTTGCGGATCGCGGGCATGTTCAGCTTGTAAACATTGCAACGGACGGCGAAAGTTACGGTCACCACACAAAATTCGGCGATATGGCATTATCTTACATTTTTGCAATAAGAGCAGAAGATGCAGGTTTTAAACTTACAAACTACGGAGAATTTTTAGAAAAATTCCCACCAACACACGAAGTTATAATCAAAAACGGTTCGGCGTGGAGTTGTTCTCACGGTGTTGGGCGTTGGGAATGCGATTGCGGATGCTCAACAGGCGGGGGGCTTGGTTGGAACCAAAAATGGAGAACTCCGCTTAGAAAGGCCCTAAATTATCTTCGCGATGAATTTATCATTTTATGCGAAATTGAAGGTAAAAAATATTTTAATAATTTTTGGGATGCAAGAAATGGTTATATAGACGTTATTTTGAACAGATGTCCTGAAACTTTAGATGCTTTCTTCGCAAAATATGAAAAGAAAAAATTAAATTCCAAAGAAAAAATTTCAGCAATAAAACTTCTTGAACTTCAAAGACAAGCAATGCTTATGTATACAAGTTGCGGGTGGTTTTTCTCTGAAATTTCAGGCATTGAAACAGTGCAAATTATGAAATATGCACTTATGGCAATGGACCTTGCGAAAGATTTTTCAACCACAAACTATGAAAAACAATTTCTTGCAATTTTGGAACAAGCAAAAAGCAATATTCCAAATTTTGGAACAGGAAAAGATATTTTTGAAAGATTTGTAATTCCTTCAAGAATTAATTTGCAAAAAATCATAAATCACTGGGCGAATTTAAGCGTTTATGAAGGTTATGAGGAAATTTCTTCTCTGTATTTTTATGATTTCCAAGTGACGAAATCTAAAATTATGAAGAATAAAGATTCTTCAAAACTATTTATTGGCAGATTAAAGCTCGTATCTCAAATTACAACCGAAAAAGAAGAAGTGATTTTTGCGCTTTTAAGAACTAAAGATTACGAATCATACTGCGTAAGTTCATTGCTTGGCGAGAAAGATTACAATAAAATAAAAGATAAAATAGTTGATGCGTTCAAAAATAAAGAATACGTGCGTGTTTTAGATGCATTCAAAACGGATATTGACGAAACACTCTACACTCTAAAAGATGTGTTGATTGACAAAAGAAAAACCATTCTTAAAAAATCAATCGGTAAGAAATTAGCTGATATGGGAATGGCATACGAAACTTTCTATGAAAGCTCTAAAGCAAGTATAAACTATCTTATGGGCTTTGGTATGGATGTGCCTGAGGCGTTTAAGGTCAGCGCGCAGTATACATTGGTCAGAAAATTACTTAATGCAATTGAAGGGACAACCAATTTTACGGACGAAGACAGCGTTAAAGAAATCCAAGCTATTAAAACAGAAGCAGATAGCTTCAATATGCGCTTAAAAAGCCCTAAAATCAGTGAATTAATTTCTAAAAAATTAATAAAGTCGCTTGAAAATTTAACGGAAAATCTCAATCAAATGACAGCAGATGAAACATATGCATTGTTTAAAACAATTGACCATCTTGGAGTAAATTTTGAAATCAGTCGTGCGCAAGATTTGTATTATGAAAACATTTATAAAAAAATGGGCATAATTCTTGAACACTTGAAAAATTCAACATACAAAGCCCAAGACAGGCTTCTTGTTTTGCGCCTGCTTGATATAGGTGAGTTTTTAAAGATAAATACGGAATTTTATCGTCCTCTTGTAGATAGAGCAAGTTTACCGAACAGGTAGATAAATGCAAAAGTTTTTCAGATATTTTTTAATAGTTTTCCTTTTGACTGCTTGTCTTATACCTTGTTATGCAAAAAAGAAAAAAGAAGAATTTAAAGATATGGTGGAAACAAAGGAGGAATGGCTTGAGCAAGCAAAAGCCACACCGCTTGAGTCCAGAAAACCTGAAGAAAAGAAATATGAGTTCGATGAAAAAACAAGCAAGGTTGAACCTCCGAAGGCCTATATAAAAAGATACAATATTCCTGCAGGTGTTTGGGATATGAATCTTTCAACAATCACAAAAAATTATACGCAATACAGCATTAAGGTAGCATCACCTGATTTTAAAAAGTTTGCAGTTACGTATTACTACTACATCCCAAGTCAAAACCAAATAGCTTCAGAGCTTTTTATAGAGCCGCTTACAGGGTTTAAGTCGCGCACTCAAAAATTAATTGATGCTGTCGTTATGGATAAAGACAAAGGCACAAATCTTGTGACGGGCACTTATGAATTTAGAGAAAATTCATTTAAAACACTTACTATTGTAGATTGGAACTCAACTTCCGACCTTGTTTTATTAAAAGAAAAAATAGGTAGTTTCACATCGGGAGTTTTTACAACAAACCCTATTATTGCTCAACGCCAAGAAAACACAACTGTTTATAAAAGATATCCGCAATTGCAGGAAGAAATTTTAAAATATAACAGAGAAATTCTGGGAATTGCTTTTAATAATTATCGCTGGAATATTGAAGTGCTTGGATTTAATGCGCATGATAATACTAAATTTATAGTAAGAGCGGTAACTTGGGATAATGAAAAAAAGAAAAAAACATTGGGCTACTGGTCAGTTGATGTAATTTCAGGTGAAGTTCACAGGGTAAGATTTGGGCAACCGTTCGATGTAAGTGCAAACGGTTATTGTCTGTTTTTTGAGTTTGATTAATTTTGCCTGAACTATTGATTAATGTATAATATTTTTATGAATTGTTATTTTTTTGGAACTTTTGACCCGATACACATTGGACATATAAAAATTGCAAAATATGTTGAAGATAAATTCGGCACTAAAGTTTTTTTTGTGCCAACTCCGTCTTCTCCTGAAAAATTGGGGCAAACACCTGTTCAAGACAGAATAAATATGCTTGAGCTTGTGCTTGACAAAGAAAAAATTTCAAAAATAGAGCTTGAAATTGAGCCTCCGAATTATACATATAAAACAATTGAAAAGCTTGGAAAAGCTTATTTTATTTTAGGTTATGACCAATTTTTAAATATTGAAAACTGGAAAAAAACGCAATATTTAAAAACCATGTTGCATTTTTTGGTAATACCGAGGGAAACCATGTTGCCGGCAGATTTTACAAGACAAAAAGAACTGGGGTATAATTTTGATATCCTCGATTTTCCTTTGGTAAATATTTCGTCAACTGAAATCAGAGAAAAAGCGAAAAAGGGAGAAAGCCTCGAAGGGCTTGTTGATAAGAAGGTGGAAGATTATATTTATGGAAAAAGATTATATTCTTAATTGGTTAAAAGAAAATTTAACGGAAGAAAGATTTGAGCACACTTTAGGCACTGCTCAGTGCGCCAAACTTCTTGCCGAGATGTTTGATGAAAATTCTCAGAAAGCTGAATTTGCAGGGCTTTTGCACGATGCGGCAAAATGTCATCCGACTGATAAACTTCTCGAAATAATTAAAGAAAAACTTCCCGAAATTCCTGAATGCGAACTTTTGAATTATAAAACATACCACGCGCCTGTTGGTGCTTATATCGCACAAAATGAATTTAATGTGCAAGATGAAGAAATAATTAACGCAATTAAATATCACACTTTAGGCAGAGTGAATATGACGAAATTCGAGATGATAATTTTTATTGCAGATAAAATTGAAGCAAGGACAAGGGACAAAGCAAACAATGATAGAATTTGGGCAATAATTAAAGAAAAAGGTTTGAAGTCTGCAATGTTTGTTCTTTTTTCGGATACTATTAAATCTCTTGTTCAAAGGAAGCTTCCAATATGCCCTACAACAATTGATGTTTACAACAGTTTGATTGATTTTGCTCCCTAAATTGTGAATAAATCCATGTTTGTGCTACACTCTTAATTGTCGGCAAATTTGGAGCTTAATGAATAGTTCAAGATTAACATTATTTATATTCCTTGCGTTTGTTATGGGTATTCTTTTTGGTTGGCTATGCCCGACTTATGCCATTAAAATGCAATTTTTTGCAGATGTTTTCTTGAGAATGGTGAAAATGATTATCGCACCTCTTATTTTCGCAACATTAGTTGTGGGAATAGCGGGTCATGGTGATTTAAAAAGCCTTGGCAAAATCGGGCTTAAAACTTTAATATATTTTGAAATAGTAACCACAATAGCTCTTGTTATAGGTCTTGGTGCTGCAAACATTTTCAAACCAGGTGTTGGCTTTAATATAGATTTATCCACAATTTCTCTTCAAGCTGTTGAGGGCATGAAGAGTGTTCATATCGATCATTCCGTAAGCAAAATGCTTTTAGATGCCGTGCCTGTGAGTCTTTTTGAAGCTATGGCAGACGGAAATCTTTTGCAAATTGTTGTTTTTGCAATATTTTTTGCTTTTGCAATTTGTGCAGTGGGTAAAAAAGCCCGTCCCGTGCTTGATTTCTTGCAAAGTGTTTGTGAAATCATGTTTAAATTCACGGAATTTGTTATGATGTTTGCGCCAATCGGTGTTTTTGGTGCAATTGCGGCAACAATAGGCAAAAACGGTGTGTCTATTTTAATGAGTTACGGCAAATTGATTTTTGTCACATACACTGCGCTTGTTATATTTGTTGTGTCTGTTCTTCTTGTTGTATGCAAGATTATAAAAATTCCGTTTTTCGGGATGCTTAAAGCACTTAAAGAACCGGCTTTACTTGCATTTACAACTGCAAGCTCGGAAGCTGCGCTTCCTCGCGCTATGGAAGTTATGGAAAAGTTTGGTGTTCCGAAAAACATTGTAAGTTTTGTTATGCCAACAGGATACACATTCAATCTTGACGGCACAACTTTGTATTTGACTCTTGCGACATTATTCTGCGCACAGATTGCAGGAATAAATCTTCCTCTTGAAACGCAATTAATGATTATGATGACATTAATGTTGACTTCAAAAGGCATTGCAGGCATTCCAAGAGTTTCGCTTGTAGTACTTACCGGAACTCTTACAAGCTTTGGTCTTCCTGTGGTGGGTGTTGCAATTTTACTTGGAATTGACCAAATTTTAGATATGGGAAGAACAACAATAAATCTTATCGGAAACTGCGTTGCAACGACTGTTGTTGCTCGTTGGGAACGTGAATTTGACGATGAAAAAATGAGAAAATACATCGCAAAAACTCCTAAAAAAGTGGAAGAAAAAAATAATTTTGATAGAATTAAACTCCAATCCGATACCCGAAGAAACTATCAAACATCCGAAAAAGATTCCTCCATTGTCTAATTCAAATATTTTTTCTTTAAGTTAAAACTGCTTTATGAAAGTTGTATTTTTTGATTTAACAAACGAGGAAAAGGTTTATTTTGAAACAAATTTGTCTAAAGATTTTGTTGGGTATTTTTCTTCTGAGTCTTTTGATTCAAATTATATTTTGCCTGCTGAAATTGAAGAAGCAGAGGCAATATCCGTTTTTGTGAGCGGAAAAATCGATGCCCAATTCTTAAAAAAATTTTCTAATTTAAAATATATTTTTGCCCGCTCCGTGGGTTTTGACCATATTGATATTGATTACTGTAATTCAAAAGGCATTAAAGTTTACACGGCAAAACATTATGGCGACAATACAATTGCAGAATACACATTTGCGATTTTGCTCTCAGCAATAAGGAATATTCCTTCCGCAATCACGGATGTTAAAGCTGGCAAAGTGAAACAATCGAAATATCGCGGGCTTGAGTTATTTGGTAAAACTTTGGGAATAATCGGCCTTGGAGCAATCGGAAAACAAGTTGCAAAAATTGCAGAAGCGTTTTCCATGAATGTCATTTGTTATGATGTTAAAACAAACTCTAAATATCAATTTGTGAGTTTGGATGAATTATTTGAAAAATCAGATATTATAACACTACATGTGCCATATTCCTTGCAAACAGAGAATATAATAAACGCATCAGCTTTTTCAAAAATGAAAAAAGGTGTTGTGATTGTAAACACTGCACGGGGAGAACTTGTAGATGTTGTTGCTTTAATTGAAAATTTAAATAACGGGAAAGTTTCTTATGTAGCATCTGACGTGCTTGAATGCGAAAACATCGTGCACGGGAATTATAAAAAAGATTTTTGCCTCTCTTGTGTTGATGAGCACTGTTTACAAAAGTTTTTCTTAAACAACAAATTAATGAACACCTCTAATGTTCTTGTGACTCCGCATATTGCATATAACACATATGAAGCGGTAAAAAGAATTTCTGAAATTACGTTAAAAAATATTGAAAACGCAAAAGATGGAATTTTTAAAAATGTTGTTAATTAATTTATGGCGAGCTTTAATTTAAAGCGAGCCATTTGTATGTTTTTGGCACATCTTCAGGGAAATCCGTTACATAAATTCCGCCAAATCTTCCTCTTTGAATGTGCAAGAACCCTTGGTTTATGAGTTCTTTAATTGCCCTTCGAACCGTGTTTGTGCTCACATTCAATTTTTCTGAAAATTCTTGAACGGTGAGGGTTTTATCTCCTATTTCGCAATTTTTGAAGATATATTTTTTAATTTCGCTTGCCGCGTTTTCCCACCTATATTGAAATTTTGGGGTTTGAGTTTTACTTCTCACGCCTGACATAAAAAGAGATTTTTCGGATTTAATTTCTCCAATGTGATGCCCAACATAAATTGTTCCGTATTTTCCTCTGCGAGAAGAAATTACCCCCTTTTTAGCAAGTGATTGCATAATATCGCTTAGGGTTTTAATGCTGAGAGAAAACATTTTTGAAAGCTCTTTTGTTGTTGGAATTTTTGCCCCGATTTCAAAATTATTTACAATATAATTTTTGATTGTTTTTTCGTGAATTTCGGCGAGCGTTTTGTTTTTTACGGCTCTTGAAAGTGAATATTTTTTTTCGTTTGTATTGTGCTCAATTTCTTGCACAAGAAACCAAGACTTTTCATTTTTTTTGTAAAATCTTTGTTCCAAAAATCCTTCTTCAACAAGCGTTTCAAGTGCTAAGCAAACAGTATTATGCGAAGTTGAAATTTCTCTTGCAATTACCCTCGAGCTTGGAAGTTTCGAGCCTTCCACGAGTCCCAGATCAACAATTAAATTTTTAATTTCAGATTTTGCGCTGTCTTTTTTTGAAAATGATTTTTTAAATTTTGTTTTTTTGTTTTTGGGGTCTGAAATAAAAGTTCCAAGTCTTTGTTTTGAATAAAAATATCCTAAATCCTCTGCGTGCCTGATTGCATTTTGAAGTGTTGCGGATGAAACTTTTAAAAGTTCGGCAAGCTCCTGTTTAGAAGGCATTATGTCCCCTTCTTCCGCATCCCCTGTATCTAGCGCAACTTGAACCCATTCGCAAAGCCATTTCAAGATAATTTTATCTTTTGTTTGTGTTTGGTTTTCAAAATTCGGCAAATTTTTATTAAATTTTGCAAGAGGGATTTTTCTCATAGTCCGTTTTGTATTCTTTTAACTATTTTTTCATCTTTTTGCCAATTTTTTTGAACTGAAACAAAAAGTTCTAAGAATATTTTTTTCTCAAAGTTTTTCTCGAGTTCAAGCCTTGCACTTGTCCCGATTTTTTTGAGCATTGTGCCGTTTTTGCCTATAATTATTCCTTTTTGCCCAGTTGTTGAAACAATAATTTTTGCGCTTATGACATCAATATTTTCTTTTTCTTCATATTTTTCGATGAGAACTGCACATTGATGCGGAATTTCATCGTTTGTGTTGAAGATAATTTTTTCTCTGATTGTTTCAGCGGCAATTGTTCTTAGTGTTTGGTCTGTCACTTCATCTTCGTCATAATATTTTTCACCAAGCGGCAGATAATCTTCAATTTTTGCAATCAAATCATCAAGATTTCTTTTTGTCTTTGCGCTGACATAAATTGAAGGCACATTTTTGGGTTCAAATAATTTTTTATATGAAAATGTGTTCACTTCTCTTTTTTCAAGGTTTTTAATCAAATCTACTTTGTTTAAAACAAGAATGATAGGGACATCTGTTTTTTTAAGATAATTCTCTACAATCCATTTATCTCCGCCACCTGCAGGCTCTGTGGCATCAACCAAGAATAAAATTAAGTTTGCACCTTCGAGTGCGTTATATGTTTCAGCGGATAAATTTTTTCCAAGTTCATTTAATGGTTTATGAACTCCTGGGGTATCCACAAAGACAATTTGCATATTGTCATCCGTGTATATGCCTTTAATTTGCTTTCTTGTTGTTTGGGCGACTGGGCTTGTGATTGCAACCTTTTGCCCAAGTACGGAATTAAGTAGGGTAGATTTCCCTACGTTTGGTCTTGAAATAATTGTTACGAAACCTGATTTAAACGAATTTTCCATTTTGCACTTATGTATTTTTGTTGTAAACTTAATTATAGCATGACTTTTGGTAAGGGTAAGGTTTTTTGAAAAAATTTTTTATTTCAATATTTATTTTTTCAGTAATTGTGCAACAAGTTTTTGCCCATGGCAAAGAGTTTAAAAATATGCTTGTTGACCTTGAAATAGGTCGTGCGGGCGAAGACACATATAAGGTTAATTTAAAAACCGAAGTTCCTTATCCTGATGAAATAAAAATTGTCAAAAAATCTGATTATAACTACTATATTCTGCTTGCAGAAACATATAGTTTAATTAAAACCACAAAATCGCAAGGCACAATACAATCAATCAAAGTCGATACTTACCCTTATGCTGAACAAAACTTTGAAAACGGTTTTACAAAAGTAACTTTTAATACCACTCGCCCTGTTGAATTTATTGTGAGTTTGAGTGCGAACAGAGCTTCAAAATTCCCTGTTATGGACTTAGTTCGCCTTGCTCGTCTTGATAATCTGTATAAAGAAAATAATTTTGATTACCTGAACCCAAAGTATAAAGTAGCAGAAGCGAAACTTCCTGAAAAAACTGTTCAAAAAGAAGTAAAAACCGCAAAAAAAGAAGCACCCGCTCAAAAAATTGCACAAGCGACAGCGAAAGCCCCTGTTGTTAAAAAGATAGAAACTCCACAAAAGGAAACCCCAAAAGCAGTGCAAAAAGAAGTTGCGAAGCAGGTTCAGAACGAAACAGCAAAAGTTGCAACCGTAACAAAGCCGCAAACTGTTGCAAAAACACCTGTTGTGCCTAAAGTAGATGTAAAAAAAGCAGTGACTGCTAAAAAAGAACCAGCCACACCAAAAGCAACTGTCCCGCAAAAAGTAGCTGTTGCTCAAAAAGCAGTAGCGCCAAAACCTGTGACAGTTCAAAAAGAAGAGCCCGCGCAAAAGACTGCTGTTAAAGAAGCAATACAAAAACCGACTGTTGTACAAAAAGCAACACAACCTCAAACTATTAAACCTGAAGTTAAAACTGAAAACAAACCGACTGTTGATAAAAAGCAAGTTGAAAAACCTGCGCCTCAAGCGCCTAAAGCGAATGATTCAATAAAAGCACCTAAAGCAGATGTTCAAACTCAAACACCGCCAGAAATTGCTCAAGTTGATATGCAAATACCAAAAGATATCCCACAAGTTTCAACCGCAACAGAAGACAAAGTTCCTGAAAATATCGAGCTTGAACCAATTGATAAAATTGATGAAGAACCGGTTCAAAATGACTTTAAAAATATGCTTTTATCTTTCTTTGTTGGAAACAAAACAGGCGTTTTTGCAGGTTTAGTGTTAGCTCTATTGCTTGCAGTCGCTGCGATTTCCGCTTCAAAAAAGAAAACATCTTCTCAAAAATTAGTTCCTGTTATAAATTCTGCAGATGATGATGCTCAAGCTGTTCAAAACTTTGAGGATGTTTTATCTGAAGAAAATGAAGAAGCAAGAAATAATGAAGTTCAAACTCAAACAACAGAAGCACCTGAATACATTGAGCCTGAAGTAACGCCCGAAGTGCAAAAACCTCAAATTCCGGAAGAAGTTGCATGCGTTGAACAAAAACAAACGGAAGAACAACAACAAAATGTTGAAATAATTTCACAAGAAGAAACAACATTTGAAGAAGGAGTTACACAAGATGAAACACCTGAAGTTGTTGCTTCCGTTCAAATCGAAGAAACACCGCACGCAGAAGAACCTAAAGAAATAAAAGAAGCAGCAGAACCTCAAGCAATATCGCAAACAGAAGTGCAAGAAACAATTCAAGCGGAAATTATTGAACCAAAAGCAACCGAAGAAGTTGAAGAAATTAAATCAACAGATGAAATTGAAGAAGAAATACGACAAGAAATTAGATATGAAATTGAAAACGAAAATGTAGAATTAATCCAAGAAACAGAAGAAACAGAAGAAGAAATTCTTGAAGTTGCAGATATAAAAGAAGAAATAGTTTCTGCGATGGGCGATGCTCTTGATTCTAAAGACGATGAAATTGAACTTATTCAAGAAAAAGATGAAATCTCAGAAAATATCCAAGTTCATAATTTAGATTTAATAAACAGACAAGCAGCTTCAGGTAATTACGAAGAAGATGAAGATTTAATTGAGCTTGATACCATAAAAGATGAAATAGCTGAAATTAAAAATAATTTATTGCTCAAAAAAGATATTGTACAAGAAATATCAAAAGAAGTTGAGCAAAAAGTTGAAATTTCTGAAATTCAACAAGAAGAAGTGCAAATTGCACCAAAAATTTCGCTTAGAGCAAATAGCGAAGAAGTTTTAAAACCTGCGCCTGTTCAAAAACAGCTCCGGTGCAACCTGTGAAACAAACGACTGTGCATCAAGTAAAACCTGTGGCTTCTGCTCAAATAAAGCAAACTTCTCAACAAAAAATACAACAAGCTCCTCAGCAAAAACAAATGCAGCAAAAACCTGCACCGCAAGTTGCACCTGCGCATAAAACTGCTCCACAAAAGAAAGCACCTGTTAAAAAAGCACCTGTTGCAAGAATTTTGTGCAAAACTCAAATCGAAAACGACAGAGGTCTATATTTGGCTGATTATGCAGGAAACAAAGCACTTGTCGGCTATGTAAACAACAATGTTTTTGTTCTTTATAATTTCAAAAACACAAAAATTATGAACAACGAAATCATATTTAGACTCTCTGAAGCAAAACCAAGAGAAGATTTATATTATGTTATGGTGGATAATAAGAAATTTTTAATTAAATCTGAACAATACAGAATGTCTTTGATGCAAAAAATTTCTTAGTTTATTAATCCATGGATTTATTTTTAGACCCTTGAAAAATCAACCCTTGGGTCGATGTGGCTATGTAGCCTTTTAGGTTAAATTATTAGTGTGCAAAAAGTATAACTTGCATAAATGAGGTAGGTATAATGCAAATAGCAGGGGAGATGATTTCGTCTCTAGACTTTACGTTAAGACGTATTAGCTCTATTGAACAAGGTTTCAATAGTCTATTTCCTGCTGGCAAAACGGAAAATATTGCCACATCAAAAGAAGCTCAAGAATTTAAGGAAATTTTAGACAAAACAACAACTACACAAACCACCTCAAAACCAACTAATGTGGCAAATTCTCAACCTATCTCACGTGAAGGCATAGAAGATTTAATTGAAAAATATGCCGAAAAAAATGACCTTGATGTTAATTTTGTTAGGGCTGTAATTAAACAAGAAAGCGGATTCAACCCTAAAGCAACATCGCGTGCAGGCGCAATGGGACTTATGCAGCTTATGCCAAACACTGCTCGTGGACTTGGTGTTCGAGATGCTTATAACCCTGAAGAAAACATCATGGGGGGAACAAAGTATTTGAAATCTCTGATGACAAAATTTGACGGAAATCCTGAACTTGCGCTTGCTGCATATAATGCAGGACCATACACGGTTCAAAAATTCAATGGTATTCCGCCATATTCTGAAACACAAAGATACGTAAAAAATGTTATGGCAAATTGGGAGAACTTGAAAAATGATAACTAGAGGACTTGAATCTGCCACAAATGGTATGAAAGCGCTAATTGATTATCAAGATGTTGTTGCAAATAACATTGCTAACGTGAATACAACAAGTTTTAAAAGAACAAACATAGCATTCAAAAATGTTATGGACATGGTGATTGCGGATAAATCAGATATGAAATCTCCATCTGCTCCTGCTCGTGAAATGGGAATTTTATCTGCAGGACCTATGACAGATAGAACTTATCTCGATTTTTCTCAGGGAACACTTATACAAACAGGTAAGTCGCTTGATATTGCAATTGAAGGAAGCGGGTTCTTCAAAATTAAAGAACAAAGCAAAATTAATGAACCTACAAACGAAACAAATACATATTATTCAAGAAATGGCAGTTTCCATTTAACTGAAGATTACTATCTTGTAAACAATTTAGGGGACTATGTTCTTGATGACCAAAACAGAAGAATAAGAATTGTTCGTGACCCTGAAGACCCTGAAAACAATATTGACAACAGGGTTGATGTAAATAAAGATATTACAATTTCACAAAACGGAATAATAAATGTGACTAATCCTGATTATCAAAGAACCTTGCAAACAATTCAAATCGTTGATTTTGATAATTTGGAAAATGTGGGTCCAATTGGCGATAGCAGATACAGGGTTTTAGAGGGCAGAGATGCCGGAATGTATCGCAAAACAAGAGGTTTCACACTTAATCAAGGCGCCCTTGAAGGCGCAAATGTGAACACAGTGCATGAAATGATACACACAATCAGCATTTCAAGAGCATACGAAACACTTGCCACAATGGTAAGAACACAAGGAGAAAGCTTATCGACAGCGATTGAGCTTGGGAAAATAAAAGGATAATAGAAGAAGGATAACAATATGCTAAGATCTCTTTCAGTTGGTGCGACAGGCATGATTGCACAACAAAACAATTTAGACATTATAGCCAACAACGTAGCGAACATTAATACAAATGGTTATAAAAAAGTTCGTGCTGAATTTCAAGATTTGATATACCAACAACACAGAACTCCCGGTGCACAAGTTGGGCAAGGTACATTTGTTCCTGTTGGTGTTGAATATGGTCTTGGTGTTAGAACCGCAGCAACTACAAGAATTTTTGAATCAGGCGTAATGAACTCAACTGGTAGAGATCTGGATATTGCAATCGAAGGCGACGGATTTTTACAAATCACACTTGACGACGGTACAGTTGCATACACAAGAGACGGCGCACTTAAAATGGATGCTAATGGTTTGCTTGTAACAAGCGAAGGCTACCAAACTCAACCGCCAATTCAAATTCCAACTAACACATCAAAAATTAATATCTCAACAGACGGAAACGTGTATGTGACAATCGGTGCTCAAACAGAACAAACTCCTGCAGGGCAACTTCAATTGGTTAAATTCCAAAATAATTCAGGTCTTCTTGCAATAGGTCATAACCTATATAAAGAAACACCAGGGTCTGGAACTCCTGTTCCCGGCATCCCGGGACAAGACGGTTACGGAACAATCCAACAAGGTTTCTTGGAAGGCTCTAATGTTCAAACAGTTGAAGAATTAGTTAATTTGATTAAAGCGGAACGTGCTTTTGAAAGTAACTCAAAAGTAATCACATCAGCTTCAAGCATACTTGAGCAAACGAATAGGATACAATAATGCATAAATTAATGAGAACATTTTTAATAATGCTTGTTTTGGGAATTACATGTAATGCCCAAGCTCGTGTTATTCAAAAATCAGAACTCATTAACAAGGTAGAAAAAATTGTATACGACCAAACGGCGGAATATATGGCACAATATAATGTTGATAAAATCGATGTGAAAGTTGTGAATATGCCGATTGAATCGCTAACTGTTTCTGATGAATCACCTATAAAAATCAGAGTTATTTCAAATTTTGACAGATTTTTAACTTATGACATTAAAAAAGTCATGGTAATTGATGCTAATACCGATAAAATCATTAAAACAATTCCAACAAATGTTAGAACTTTGGTATATAAAAATGTCTTAGTTTCAACTGCAAGAATTGGGCTGCTTTCGCCAATCAATTTATCAAACACAAAAGTTGAAAACTTAGAAGTCGGAAGTGTGATTGAGCAAGTTATGGATAAAATTGATGCTAATTCTCCCATAATTGCACTCCGCCCTATAATGCTCGGCAAAATGGTGCTCAAAACTTCGGTTAGAAAAAAACCGGATGTTGCAAAATTGGAAGCCGTGAAAATAAGCTTTGTTCAAAACGATATGATAAATATTGAAGTAGATGGTATAGCAGAAGCTGAAGGAAATATAGGTGACACAATTCTTGTAAAAAATACAAGATTTAATAAAATCCATACCGCTTTAATTACCGGAAAAAACAGAGTAGAGGTTAAATTATGAAAAAATACCTATTAATTTTAAGTTTAATATTGTGCGTGGCATTGCCATCAGGCGCTGAAAGCCTTTTCACATTGAACGCAACGCATGCTAACTATGTTGAATCAAGACCGTTATACGGCACGGTTCGTGCTCGAAATGTTGGTGATTTAGTGACAATTATTTTAGAAGAAACACCAACTTTCCAAGATTCAGGCACATATAAAACAGAAAAAGAATCAAGTATTGTAGATAACATCACTCAAGCAATAAATTCTATATTTAAAACAAGTTGGTCAGCTCACTTAGACGGCGCAAACGGTAGCATTTCGGTTGACTCCGGTACTTCGACCAAAAGACAAATGACATTTAAAGACTCAGTTGCAGTTCAAGTCGTGCAAGTTATGCCAAACGGGAATCTTCTAGTTCAAGGTAAAAAATCGCTATTGAACCAAAATGAAAGAGTTGACCTTTTAATAAGCGGAATAGTTGACCCAAGATGGGTGAACCAAGCGGGGGAAATCGAATCAACAAGAGTCGCTAATCTGCAATTTGCACTAAATGGCGCAGGAACGGTAACGAGAGGACAAAACGAAGGTATTATAAACAGATTTATCAGAATGATATTCTAACAAGGCTAACTTAACAAGGATGACAATTATGAAAAAAATATGGACGGCAATTTTATTAATAGCAATGGTTATTTCGCAAACAAGTGCGGTGAACGCGATTGTTGATGTGGCAAACAAAGCAAGAATTAAGGATTTGGTTCATGTTAAAGGTGTTCGCGATAACCAAGTTGTGGGCTATGGTATTGTAGTCGGTCTTCAAAACACAGGTGACAACTCTCGTCACACTCAAATGACGGCTCAACAAATGCTTATGAATTTAGGAACAGTTATCGACCAAGCAAACTACATTCAAAAAGGTGCGGCAGCAGCTGTTATCGTAACGGCAACCATCCCGCCTTTTGCAAAAAATGGTGATAGAGTGGATGTAACAGTTTCGGCTATGGCAGATGCTAAAAGCTTAAGAGGCGGTGTTCTTGTCCAAACACAACTTCGCGCACCAAATGGTGAAATTGTTGCAGTTGCACAAGGCCCTCTTTCTTTGGGTGGCGGTGCAAGCGGTGCTGCAGGCGGTTCAAGCACAAGAAGCGGTGTTTCAACAACTGCAAGAGTTCCGGGTGGCGCAATCATTGAAAGAGATATCATGACAGAAATCGGGGATGAAACATCTCTTACTCTTCTTTTAGATAAAGCAGATTACACTGAAGCATCAAAAATCGCAAAAGCAATTTCTGGCGCACTTACTCCAGCGAGAGCACTTGACGGTAGTGCAATAGAAGTTACAATTCCTGCAAAATTTTTAAACAACAGAATTGAATTTCTATCAATTTTAGAAAATATGGAAGTGACTATTCCTGAAGATAAGGCAAAAATTGTAATCAATGAAAGAACAGGAACGGTTGTAATCGGCGCGAATGTTAAATTGGCACCTGCTGCAATCGCACACGGCGGAATTACGGTTACAATTAAAGCCAGAAATGAAATTTCGCAACCAAATGCTTTTTCACAAGGTCAAACAGCGGGGGTTACAAACGCTGAAATTGAAGTGAAAGAGGAAAAAGCAAGCCTTGTTGAAATGAAAGCAAATTCAACACTCGGCGACCTTGTTGGTGCGCTAAACACAATTGGCGTGAAACCAACTGATTTGATTGCAATTTTGCAAGCACTTAAATCATCAGGCAGCTTAAATGCGGATTTGGAGATTATTTAATGACAGAATTTATTTCAAATTATCAAACACAATCTGCAAACAGAGATCCTCTAAATAATATTAGAGGTACTAATATCAAAGGAAAAGCGCAACTTAAAAAGGTTTGCGAAGAATTTGAAGGTATTTTTGTTGCAAAAATGATGTCAACTTTAGATAAAACAGTAGATAGAGAAAATTCACTATTCCAAGAATCAAAATATCTAACAAACTTGAAATCTGTAATGTATGCGGATTTAGGTCGCCAAGTGGCAACTAGTCCAACTTCAAATATTGGGCTTGCTGCTCAAATGTATAAACAACTGGAAAGAACAGTAATTGACTAAGAGGAAATATGACAACATCAATCAATTCTAATCTAACTTCAACAATTGCAAATAATATTAGCAGTTTAAGATTATCAGGCGCATCAAGGGCTCTTGCTCGTGCTAATCGTCCGGTTCAAGAAATTGAAGCTGAAATTACAAATAATATTCAAAAGCAACAAGAAGAAGTTAGAGAAGAAAATATATTCAAAAGCAGATTTTCAACAAGTCAAATTGAAGAAATGAAGGAACTTTCTTTATGTTTTGGCGAAACTTTAACAGATGAAGACATCAGATACGGAATAAAGTACGGAAGAAGCGTTATCGCTGATTATTCCGTGTAAGGAGCAATTATGCAAGCAACTGAAAATTTAGCACAAAATCTTATAGAAACATACGAAAGCCTAATTGAGCTTCAAGAAGAAAAAAGGCAAATTTTAATTAACCATAAAATTGAAGAACTTGGCAGTTTAGATGAAAAAATTTTAACGCTTTACGGTCGCACAAAAGATATTTCTGACAAACGCGAATTTTTAAATCCGACCGACGAGCAAAGACTTAAAATTCGAGAATTGTTCGAACAAATTAAAGAACGCGAAAAGATTAACAAAGCTCTTGTTTGTTATTCTTTGAATGCGGTCAATAAAATTTTTAACGGAATGATGAAAATGATTAATGTAAGATCTGATGAATATAATAAAAAAGGTTTAAATTCATCTTCTGAAGCATACGACGTTTCATCAATTGTGGAGGAAGCATAGATGACATTAATACAAGCAATGGGAATTTCAAGAGAATCTTTGGTAAATAATCAATATGCACTTACCGTTGTTTCTCATAACGTGGCCAACATGAATACAGAAGGCTACTCAAGACAAAAAGCCATCTTTAATGAATTGAGATATTTGAATTCAGGCTCAAGTGTCACTTCTGCAATTTATTCTTTAGGTGGTGCAGAAATTTCAAATATTCAAAGTTATGCGGATATGGCACTTAACACAATGGTGCGTGACACAAATTCAGAAGCTGCGTATTATGATGAACTTGCAAAACTTATGGGAGATATTGAATCTTATATCGACCAGTTAGGAGACGACGGGCTTATTGCGAAAATTTCAAATTTTTATACGGCAGTAAATAATTTAACAAATTCGCCTACTGATTCTTCGACAAGAAACAGCTTTGTTCAAGCGGCAGATAACGTGGCAGACGCGTTTAATTTGATTTATTCACAATTAGAAGAATATAAAAATGGGATGAGCGGAGATTATACAATACCTTCAACTGCGGCGAACAGTGCAATTGGTTTATCTGTTAATGCGATTAACCAAAAACTTGAAGAACTTGCTGCAGTGAATAATAAAATTTCCCGTTTGGCATCATCTGTTGATGGGGCAACAAACTCTTTGATAGATGCTCGTGAGAAAATATTAGAAGAATTATCCAGCTATATTCCACTGAACGTAAAAGAAGAAACATCAGGCTCAGTAACTGTGAAATTAGGTGATGTTACGCTTGTTTCGGGTGGCACTGTTGATAACAGTTTACAAGTGGTTTCAGGTGATTTTAATAATCCGATAATTGTCCAAACAGTAAGTAGTTTAACAAACACTGTTTCTTGTGATTCGTTAAATGATTTTGTTGGTGAAGGCGGTATTTTAGGTGCACAACTTGATTTAGTGTCGAATGAAGATGGCTTTATTTCAATTAATAAAATGCTTGACCAATTGGATAACCTTGCAACAAGCTTTATGACAACAATAAACGGCGTTCAGCAATATGCAAACGGCGATATTAAAGCGTGTTACATCACAACAGACCCTGTGACAGGCAATATGATTTTATCTGGTGAAACACCACCTGCGTTGTTCACCGGAACAGGTGCTAAAGATATGAAAGTAAACGCGGCAATATCTGCTGACCCAAAAAAAATTGCTGCAGCAAGAGTTGACACATCGAAAGCGGATTGGAATCTTGCAGTTGGTAATTCATCAAACGCACTTGATATGTTCCAAACAAGAGGAGCGTACAACGTTTCATCTGTCAGAGGTCCAATCGGGGACTACACTTTTGAAGGTTATTTAACTTCAATTACAACAAACTTTGCGGCGCAGCTTGCAGATATAAAATCAAACGGCACAATATGCGATTCTTTGTATGAAGCGGCACTTACAAGAAGAGACAGTACGGTTGCCGTGAATTTAGATGAAGAATTGTCAGATATGATTAAATTCCAAAGAGCGTATGAAGCAAGTGCGAGAGTATTTTCGACCGTTGACAGTTTGCTTGAAACATTAACGGCATTAGGGAGATAATTAGATGGGGATTAGAGTTTCAAATAATATGGTGAGCAAATTGATGACATCGAGGTCATCAGAAGCATCAGCAAAAATATATAAAATTCAACAACAAATAGCAACAGGTAACAGATTTCAACATGTAAGCGAAGATCCGTATGCAGGTATGCAAGTTTTGAAAATTAAATCTCAACTCAATGAACTTACGGATTGGGATTCAAGCATTGAAAATGCGAAGAATCATATAGATATGACTTACGATGCTTTATCAGTTTACGAAGACAATTTGCAAAGAATTTATGAACTTTCGGTTACTCTTGCAAGTGATATTCACTCAGCCTCAACAAGAGATGCGATTATGACAGAGATAAATGAAAGAACTAAAACCATCGAAAGCCTTGCAAACACTCAATATCAAGGTGACTATATTTTTGGCGGTTCAAACACTAAAAATCAACCTTATACGCTTGCAGCTGACGGGAATGTGACATATGCAGGAAGCTCTGCCGATAAAAATTGGCAAAAACAACTTGAAGTATCAGACGGCGACATTGTGCAAACAAATGTTTTGGGGCTTGATATTTTTGGCGATAACACAAGCGGGATTTTTGTTGCGATGCGTCAGTTAAATGAAATTGTGAACACAGAGCCATACGATGTGACAGCCGTTCTTGGCGTGCAAGAACAACTCCAAAATTCAATTGTTGCCGTAACAGACAAACTCGGTGAAATTTCGGGCTATGCGAACAAAATAGATGCTGTGCAAAGCATAAATGAAAAAATTTCAACAAGATTAACTGAACAAAAATCTGAATTATATGAAACAGACATAGTGAAAGCTGCTTCAGATTTATCTATGGCACAAACTTCGCTTCAGGCAACGCTTCAAGTGGGCGCGTTAATGCTGGGCGGAGCGACACTGCTTGACTACATCTAGAAAAAAATACTTACCATACCTGCTCGCCATTTCGGCGAGCTTTTATTTACAATATTGCATTTAAGATTTTTGTTTGTTAATATTAAAAAGAATTAGTTAATTAGTATTATAAAGGATTATTTTATGACACTTCCAAAAGTTGCGTATTTCTCGATGGAAATTGCGATTGACCAAGCTCTTTCAACATATTCAGGTGGTCTTGGCTTCTTAGCAGGTTCACACATGCAATCAGCTGGTTATTTGCAAATGCCAATGGTGGGTGTTACTATGCTTTGGTCTTTCGGTTACTATGACCAAAGAATCGGTTCAGATAATCAGGTTGAAGTAGCTTACATCAGAAAAACATACGATTTCTTAACTGATTTAAATGTATCAACTAAGGTTAATGTTTTCGGTGAAGATGTTATTATCAAAGCATATAGAGTTGAACCTGAATTATTTGGTACTTGCCCTATATATCTTCTTACAACAGATGTTGAAGGTAACTCTGAATTTGC
>JAFVOZ010000059.1 GCA_017505585.1 bacterium | reverse complement strand
GATTGCCTCTGCGATTTCTTTTTGCCTTTTTTTATCACAAAGCCCTTTTAGTTCTTCGTGGTTCGACATAAAGCCTGTTTCAATCAAAACAGCAGGTGCTATTGTGTGATTTATAACATAAAATTTAGACTTCATCAAACCCCTATCGATAGTATCCCATTCTTTAAGATTTTCTTGTGTTGCTAAATTTTCTCTTATGATTCGTGCAAGTTCAAAACTTTCATCTCTCCACCAGTGAACTTCAAGCCCTTTTGTGTCTGGTGACATGCTGGCATTGGCATGAATTGAAACATAAATATCAGGGTTTGCCTCGTTCGAAAAATCAACACGGTCTTGCAGAGTTATTGTTTTATCAAACGGCAATGTCATTAAAACTTCAATTTTTTCTTTTAAAAGGTTTTTGCGAACAAGTGCAGCAATTTCTTGGTTTATTGTTTTTTCATAAACATTTTCCCTGATAGCGCCTGTATCTGACCCACCGTGCCCAGGGTCGAGCACAACTCTTTTGTAGCTTTGGATAACAAGTTTTGGTTGTTCAATTTTCTTTTCAAGTTTTACAATAAGTTTTGTCGGCTTTAGGCTGATTTTAACATTTTTCCCATCGGGCGTTATTTGAGCAAGTACTTTTGTATCTTTTGAGGGGAGGGAAAACCTTGTTTTATCAGAGGCTATTCTTATCATCTTTGCGCTTTTTAGGTTTTCTATGGAAGTTATTTTCTCAAACATTTCTGGTGCAGGAGCAGAAGCATTTTCAATGTCTAAATGAAAATAGTTTCCTTCCTCAAACGCGCTGAATACAATAGGGTTTGAAAAATTTATGTCGATAAAAGTATCTTGCCCAACCTCTTTTGCTTTGATATCTGAAACGGTGGCAAGAAAATCGCAAATTTGGGAATTAGTTATATCCCACCTTTTCCCAAGAAATATTTTTTGCATATCAAAAGATGTGACAAATCTGTATTCAAGCGCACCAGCTCCCTGGATTACTATCCTTATTGTGTTTGGATCAAATTGACCGACACGCAAAATATCTCTGCCGCCGATTTGTCCTGAAACTATATCCCCAAAGCTTCCTTTTGGTGCTTCTAATATAAAATTTTTGGAAATCAAATCAGGGTTTACTCTAGCGTTTTCAAGATCAACAACAAGACGTTTCGGATCTTGAAGTTTCATTATATTTTTAATTGTTACCTGACCTGCGCCGTTAAATATCAAACCTTTGTCGATTTTATCTATTGTATCCAAATAAAAATCGGATGAAATTGCGCCGTGGTTTGTTATTTCTTTTGTTTGCAGAGTTTCTTCTTTTCCTGTTGATTCCGTTATTTTCTTGAGGGTTTCTATGTAACCTTTATCTTCTGAATTTTTATATATATCTATAAGGTTTTTTGCTTCTGTAATTTTTGGAGAATACTTTAAAATTAATTGGTTGTATGAGGGAATAAGGTTGTAGTCGTCCGGCTTTTTTCCTTCAGGAATATTCAGAACAAGGCGCACAACATCAGGCGCTTTTTGAAATTGAGAGATTTTCATCTCATTAATTTTGCCCCATGGGATATTCCAAGTTTTGTTTGGCATAGATAGTGTTGCGCCTTCAATATCGAAATAAACCCTTAAGGGTTCTGTTAGCACTCCTTTTTTAATCGGGTTATATGTGCTTTGTGATACAAGTTGTACACCACCTTGAGAAACGAGGTTAGAAATTGGAACTTGCGAGGTTTGCAAATATCCTGATGTAGTAAAAAGAATTAAATTATCTGAGTTATCAAAAACAACGTCTTTGATTTTAATTGCAGCGTCTGCTGTGTTTCCTGATAAAAACACGACAAGTGTGGCAAAAACTCCCGTAAGAAATTTTTTGATAAAACTCTGCATAAAACAATCATATCATCAAATAGATTAAATTTTTAAGTCTTTATGGTTGAATTTTTTGCTTCCGTTTGCGTAATCTGCAACAATTTGTCCCCTGCCTTCGAGGTAGTATTTGTAAATTGTGAGCCCATCAAGTCCGACGGGACCTCTTGCGTGAGTTTTGTTTGTTGAAATACCAACTTCTGCGCCGAAACCATATCTGAATCCGTCTGCAAATCTTGTTGATGCGTTGTGGTAAACACCTGCTGAATCGACTGATGTCATAAATTTTTTCGCATTTTCTGCGTTTTCTGTGATGATTGAATCCGTGTGTCCTGAGCCATATTTGTTTATGTGAGAAACAGCCTCTGTGATTGATTTTACTTCAAGCAGGCTAACTTTTTTCTCTCCATATTCAAACGAGTAATCTTCGGGATTTTCCACAATTTCAACACCTGCTTTTGCAAGAGCTTCTTTGAGTTCGTTTGTGTGTGGGTAGTTTTTGTGAACAAGAATGGTTTCAACGGCATTGCATGCGGTTGGGTATTGAATTTTTGCGTCAATACAAATATTTTCTGCGTAGTCTTTGCGAGCATATTCATCGACAAAAATTGTGCAAATTCCTGCAGCGTGACCAAGAACCGGAATTTTTGTGTTATTTTGAATAAATTTCACAAGAGAATTTGAACCTCTTGGAATAATAAGGTCGATGTATTCATCATATTCAAGCATTTTTTTGACATCATCTCTGCTTTTGATAAGACTTACACAGTTTGAGTTAAAGCTATCGAGTGACTCAAGTGCCGATTTTATAATTTCAAAAATTGTAGTGTTTGTGTTATTGCTTTCTTTTCCGCCTTTTAAAATTACAGCATTGCCGCTTTTGAATGCAAGAGATGTGATATGCGAGATTACATCCGGTCTTGCTTCAAAAATCACGCCAATAACTCCAATCGGTGCACTTGTTTTGGTGAGCACTAAGTCTTCATCGAGCTCTCTTTTGAGTAAAATTTTGCCCACAGGGTCGGGTAGATTTGCAACATCCTTGATGCCTTGAATCATATCTCGCATTTTATTTTCATCAAGTTTTAATCTGCCATAGGTTGATTTTGTAATTTCGCCCGATTCAACAAGGCTTTGTGCTTCTTTTAGGTCGAGTGCGTTTGCAGTGAATATTTTTTCTTTATTTTCTTCAATTTTTTCTGCAATTTTTAAAAGTGCTTCATTTTTTCTTTCGGTTGTTTCAAACATAAGGTCAAGCGAAGCATCTTTTGCAGCTTGAGCTATATTCTTAAAATCTTCCATATTACTCCTTACAAAATAACCAAATTGTCTTTTGAGATTATATCGTCACTGATTTTGAAACCAAGAATTTTAGGGATATCTTCAGAATGTTCACCCATAATTTTTTCAAAATCCGGTGAATTATAGTTTGCAATTCCTCGTGCAATTTCTTTATCTTCTGAATTCAGGATAGAAATCACGTCTCCTTGACTGAATTTGCCTTCAAGTTTTGTCACACCAACGGGAAGCAAGCTTTTATTTTCTTGGGTTAAAGCACGTTCAGCACCTTGGTTAATATAAATTTTTCCTTCAATATTTGTAGCATATGCTATCCAACGGGCTTTAGAGGAGAGAGTTTTGTTCTGAAGGAATTTTGTTCCGATTTCTTCTCCTGCAAAGAAGCTTTTTATAACGTGTTCTTTGTTGCCGTTTAAAATAACAGCCAGTGCTCCTGAATTTGTGACAACTTTAGAGGCTTCAATTTTAGTTATCATACCGCCCCTTCCGCCGCTTGACGCACCAGAGCCCAAAGCTTCAATTTCAGGTGTTATTTCTTCCACTATTTTTATATGTTTTGCGTCAGTATGTTCTTTTGGGTTTTTATCATAAAGACCATCAATATCTGAAATTATTACAAGCATATCCGCATCCAGTTTGCTTGCAACAAGAGCCGAGAGTTTATCGTTGTCCGAAAAACAAACAGTTTCAATTTCAGATGTCGAAACGGCATCATTTTGGTTGATTACAGGTACAACCCCGCATTCTAAAAGTCTGTTCAGAGTGTTTCTTAAATTTAGATATCTTCTTCTGTTTGAAAAATCGTCTTCAACCAAAAGGATTTGTGCAATTGTGATGCCGTGTGCCGAGAAACAATCGTCCCAAATTTTCATCAAATGTGGCTGCCCGACAGAAGCACATGCTTGTTTATCAAAAAGAGAATTTTTTGATGTGTTTTTTGGGTCAAGCCCAAGTTTTTTGGCACCAAGACCAACGGCACCTGATGTGATAACTATTGCATTGTTGCCTTTTTTAATTTGCTCTGCAATATCTTCCACATACCCTGATATTCTTATAGTGTCTATATCTTTTTCTTTATTGCGGAGTGAATTTGTTCCGAATTTAAAAACCAATCTTTTTGCCATAAAAAGATTTTAGCACAAAATCGGCATGCAACAAAGCATGGAACATGTGTTTTTCGGACACTTTTTGTTTTACTGGTTATTTTTTAAAATATAAGTTTTTTTAAAGTAGCATGGTGCTGTCAAGTATTAGTTAAGTTTTTTTGAGAAATATTTATGTAAATCTTTTGTTAAGTAAAAATAAAACCCCAAAATCCTTCAAAAATACGAGGAAATAATGAAACTACAAGTGTAAAATTACATTATATTCAGTTAGATATCAAAATAAATTTGCCCAAGGAAGATTATTCAGATACTATATTGTGTAAAGGTATCGAGTCCAAATAATTCCCAACAAGGAGGACAATTGTTAGAAAACGGTTATATACAAATTTATACAGGTGATGGAAAAGGCAAAACCACAGCAGCGTTGGGATTGGCATTAAGAGCACTGGGACATGGCTGGAAAGTTCTTATCATTCAATTTACAAAAGGTGATAAGGGTACAACATATGGAGAAATTGCATCTTCAGGTCGCTTTGCGGATAACTTGGATGTTGTTCAATGTGGCTTGGATAGAGTTTGCTATTCTCACAACACAAATATTGAGGATTACAAAGAAGCAAAAAGAGGCTGGGGCATTGCAAAAGATGCAATCCTAAGCGGTAAATACGGCCTTATTATTCTTGATGAAATCAATATTTGTTTAGACCTTGGAATGTTAAAACTTGAAGATGTTAAACAAGTTTTAATGAACAAGCCGAGAAACTTAGAAATTGTTTTAACAGGCAGACGTGCTCCTCAAGAGCTTGTTGCAATGGCACATTTGGTGACAGAAATGCAACCTGTTAAACACTATTTCGATATCGGCGTGATGGCAAGGAGAGGTATCGAGTACTAGAGAAAGATTTTAATGGGGAAATGGGGGTTTAGAAATTCTATACTCCCTTTTTTTATGCGAGCGAAGATTTTTCTCTAGTGCGACTGCACTTAGAAAAATCGAGCGAGCCTTTAGTGTGTGAGCACTGGTACGGCTGCGTTGAGCAGGCGGACTTGTGCGAAACCGTTCTCCAAAAGAAGATTTTTCTCTAGTGCGACTGCACTTAGAAAAATCGAGCGAGCCTTTAGTGTGCGAAAGCAAGTACACTTTTCCTGTTTTTGTTTTAAAATATAATCAAAGGAGAATTTGATATGTATTATGTTTATGTAAAAGAAGAAAATTTGTTTGATTCAAAAAGATTAATTGGCGAATATAGAGATATCGATAAAGCTTATGAACGCGCAGATAAAGAAGTTGCAAAAAATCCAGCAGTTAAATATTCAATCGAAGAATCAAACGGAAATGTTGATAATTACGGTGAATTAATTACAACTGTTGTTAAGGAAAATTAGTTCATAATGGCAATAGAAAAAGTTAGAGAACACTTAGCACAATTTGGTGCGCAAAATAGAATTTTAGAATTTGAAACATCTTCTGCAACAGTTGAGCTTGCTGCTGTTGCTGCCGGAGTTGAACCTGCAAGAATTGCAAAAACTCTCTCTTTTGATGTTTCTGGTGCAACCGTGCTTGTTGTTTGCGCTGGTGACGTAAAGGTTAAAAGCGGAAAATTTAAAGCATATTTTGGCGTTAAGCCTAAAATGCTTGAATTTTTAACAGTTGAAGCTCGTGTTGGGCACGCTGTTGGCGGTGTTTGCCCATTTGGTGTTAACCCTGATGTAAAAGTTTACTTAGATAATTCACTTAAAAGATTTGAAACGGTTTTTCCTGCTTGCGGGAGCGACAATAGCG
>JAFVOZ010000058.1 GCA_017505585.1 bacterium | reverse complement strand
TGCGGGGCTTGTTGCAACAAAATTAATTAAAAGCGGAATTAATAGAATAGCCGGAAAAAATAAAATAAAAAAAGAGAATATTAAACCGAAAGAAACTTCAAAGACTGAAAATAAAACAAAAAATGAAGTAACTTCAGATAAGCCAAAAGATGAAGTTGTTCCCGATAAGGCGGGAGAAACTAAAGTTCAATAACTTGCGCAAAAGGATACTCTGAGCCTTTTGGATATTTTTCTTCAGCTTCTTTCAGTGCATTTAAAAGAACTTCATTAATTTTTGCGGGTTCACCGTTTTTCAGAACAACCTCACTTGGTTTTTTGGCTAAAATTTCATAACCTTGTCCGCCTTCCGAAAGAAATGAATCAATTGCGCAAGTGTATGTTCTGTTCTTATCTTTGACTTCACCTTCCGTATCAAGCAAAGGTTCATTGTTAATGTAAATCTGTTTTAAAATGAATTTTTGCAATTTATCATCACCCACTCCTTCAAGTTTTATGTTATTTGATAATTGCAAAAATCTTGGGTTTGCTTTTTTATATGTATGTACGTTGAGCGCGTGTTGAAAAACAGTTTTAAGTTCATTCCCTGTTAATTCGACTTTTTTCACTGGAGTCGGCGCACTGAGTGCCTTGTTAAAAATATAGTTTGTTATGTGGGAATCTTTTTTGTATGGCAAACCTGTGGATAAAAATCCGGTTGAAAAGAAAGCAATGTCTGAATCTGCCACTTTTTGCATTTCATCTGCCAAAAAACTTCCGAGCGGGCAAGTCTTTTCATAATGTCTTGTGAGATTTAAAACGCTTGGCATAATGTTATCCAGAAGCCCTGTTTCGGCTTCAAACTCTTTAATTTCGCCCGCAAAAATTTCATCAACATCAAGATTTTCATTTTTTATCATTTCAACATCTTGAATATTTGTTTCTTTCCCGTTATTCACCAAGTCCATTTTATACATAATATTGCTGAATGCTTCAGGATAATATATTTTTGAATTGTTTTTGTGCGGAATGAAATCATGTTCGTGCCCGCCAACCAATAGGCTTACGGAAATTCCTTTTTCCTTGCAATAGTCCATAATTTTATCACTTGATGCCACATGGTCGTGATTTAGAATAATGATATTTTGCGGTTTTTCTTTTTTGATTGCTTCAATGACTTCATCAAGCACTTCTTCTTGTGGTTTTGCTACAATTCCTTCTTTTTTCACATTGATATTATTTATGCAAAAACCAGTTACAAAACTTTTATCGCCGTCGCGCTCAATTGTAACGTATGGTTTTACGTTATCTAAATGCTCTCCGTTTTCTTTAAAAACATTCGCGCAAACCGTGTGAATTCCGTTTTCTGAGAAAGTTTTCAAGGTGTCTTTTAAAAAGGAAAGCTGAACGTTGTTGAAACCGAAATCATTATTTCCGATTGTTGTTATCATCTCCATATCAGGCTTTGCCTTTTTGGTTTTTAAATAAATATCGCGCTCTAAAGGTCTTGGATAAATTCCTTTAAATATATCTCCGCCACACAAGAAAAGCACATTTTTGTTATCCTTTTCGTTATTTATAATCCTTGATAAGAACGCACTCGTTTTTCTTGTTTCTTGGTGCGAATCGGTAATTGCGTATACCCTTGTTGTGCCTTCGAATGATGTTTTAAAATTTCCTGTAATTTTCATAAAAATAATTTCTCAATACCCGAAAATAAAACTCTTGTGAATTTATTTTTTTGCCATAAACATTTTAAATTAAATATATAAATTTTTGTAAAGAAAAGCAGTTTTTTTGTTTTTTGCGCAAACAACATTTTTTTATATAAAAGTGACACGGAAATTAAGAGGATAGAATATTGGCTGAAATACAAAATCAACGTATACAAATGCCAAATAAAAATATACAATGGCAAACAGATAAAAGCGGCAATGGCAAAAATGACAGAACTTGCACAGTAGATAATAACCGTAATGTATTTATATATAATGATATCAATGAAGATGGTTTAGTTGATATCTTCACTGATTATTCAAATAAAACTAATACCGTTTGGGATAAAAACGGAAACAAAACAGTTTATGATAATATTGATGAAGCTGCAATAAGCAGAGCTTTTCAAATCGGTAAATTTAATCCTGACGGCAAAGTGAATATGCCCACAGATAATGTATTCCGAGCAATCGATTATAATGCCAACAACAAAAATGACAGAATTTTTACATTAAACAAAGAAAATTTTGATATTTATTCTTTTGCAGATGTTGATGAAGACGGCTTAACTGATATTCTTACCGATTATTCAAACAGAACAACAACCGTTTGGGACAAAGACGGCAAAGCACAAACTTATAAAAATAATGAATATAAAAATGACGGCGCGTTCGAGCTCGGCAGTTTTATGCTTAGCCAAAGGGTAAATATGCCGACTGAAAATATATTTTCTCAATTTGATGATAAAAACGAAAATGCAAAATATCTTTATACAATAGCAGAAGACACGGGTTGGGTTGTTCAATATAAAGACGCCAATGAAGACGGCGTTGCGGATTCCGTTTGGAATATGGGACATGGCGTTAAAATGGAATGGCTTGAAGACGGTACTTGCGTTGCATCAAGAACAACCAAAGAAGGCAGACAAGGTATGGTGGACACAAACTGTGACAATAAAAGTGATTTCACTTGCCAAGATAAAGACAACAACGGCATTTGGGATTTTCTTGAAACACAAGCTAAATAAATTTTAAAAAAGACACCTGTTTCGCAGGTGTCTTTTGGTCAATTTGTACAGGTTTTATTTATTTAAATTAACAAACGGAACGCTATCGCCCATCATATATTGCGGCATTTTACCGTCCCATTTTTGCACTGCTTCATATTCAACAAGAGCTTTGTTTTGAGTAAGCGCAGTTGCTCTTATTCGCATTGATTTTGCTTCGGCTTCTGCTGAAATTAATTTTTGTTTCGCTTCTTCTTGAATTTGAACAGTTTTGTTTTTGGCTTTCAATGCTTCTTGTTCTGCTGTAACTTTTGCTTCAATTGCTTTTTCAAATGTGCTCGAATAATTGATTTCAGTCATTTGGAAAGAAGTTACGTTGATGTGTTGACCTTTCATAGCTTCTTGCAAATTTTTCAAAATGCTTGCGGTTGCAGCCGCTCTGTTTGCAACTAAATCTTGAGCATTCCAACGACCGATAACATCCTTAATACCACCTTCGGCCGCGGGCATTAAAATTTTATCAACATAATCCATACCAACTTCGCGGAACACCACATGAGCATACGCAGGTTCAAGGTTATAGTTTATAACATAACTTATTCTTGCTTGTTGGATGTCTTTTGTATAAACTTCGGTTTCAATGTATGTCTTTTGAGTTCTTACATCCATTGTTTTTATTTTAGAGATGAAAGGCATAACAAAGTGCACGCCTTCAGAATAACTTTGTGGTGAAACTTTACCTAAAGTCACTTTAACGCCTCTTTCACCCGCTCCAACTATTGCTATCGGATTGAACATGATTACAAAAAATACTACCAACAATGCCACAGCAAGTAACATTGCGTTTCTGCTTGTTGTCATATCGCAAATCTCCTTTAAGTTTATATTTAAATCTATGCTTGCAGCTTTTCTTTTTCTTGCCATCTATACTAAACCGTAAATTGCGAATGCAACATAAGCTAAGACAACAAAAATTGCAAGAATTACAAAGAAACTAACAATTTGTTTGCCGTATTCTTTGTATAAATTAACTTTTGTAATTAAGCTAACACAAATGAGAATGATGTTTATTGCAACAATCAAACCCAGTAATAACATTAAAACTCTAATCGCCATAATTAACCTTCTTTCTGGAACGATTCTAGCAAAATTTGTGCATTATTTAATCATGCATACATATTAGAATTAAGTGATTGAATTTATGGGAAATAGGCAATTTTTTTTATTTTCCTGTTTTATCTATTGCGTGAAGGTAAGTTTTTTAAATACAACTTTTAATAATATATCTTTTGGACTCAGTAGAGGGCTTGCTTCAAAATTTAAAAAAGGCAAGTTTGAGGGTCCTGAAAATGATGTTTTCCAAAAAAATGTTAAAGCGGAACAAACAGAACAAGATAAAGATAAAAGGGTGTCTGATGAAGAAAAAGTTGATATTAGCACGGTAAAACCTTGGGCTAAAAGGTTATCCTTTGACGCTGACGCTGCATTCAAAATTTTCAGAACAAAAATGGAAAATACGTTCTCGTCCGTTTGCAATTTTGAAAATAAAAAATATGACTGGCTTTCAAGTGAAGACTGCAAAGGAATGCTTGTTGCGAATAAAAAATCAATGACGTCAATCATTGAAAAAATGCTTAGCGGCAGAAAGAAAAATGAAAAAGATGCACGAGCTGAAATTCAAGATGCCATCAGGGCAAGAATTGTTTTAACAAATGGCTCAAAAGCAGAGGGTGATGCAATTTTTAATGAAATTATAAACGCAGTCAAAAAAGGTAAGCTTGAAGTCAAAGAAATCAAAAACTACGCTACAGATGGCGAAATGCAATATGTGTCATCAAAAATGATTAAAAAACTCAAACAAACTGTCGACGATGTTCAGGGCGGATATTCATGCGACTCCTTAACAAAGCAAAAAAGCACAGGCTATAACGCGGTTCATATCATTTTCAAAATAGATGATGAATTTGACGGTGAACTACAAATTATGGGCAGAGATGTAGAAAATTTAAAAGATACTGAAGATGTTTTCTACAAATTGGGTCATAATAAACATGTTTCTAAAAAATATACCGAAATTAAAAAGAAATACAATGCTCTTAGAGACAAAAATCCAAATAAATTAAAAACAAATCTTGAAGCATATACAAGAGAAGCATATTTATACGAAAGAAAAAAAGAACTCGGGCTTGTTAAAGATTTGTATAACGGTCAATTCTTGCCTTTAGATACAACAAAATATGATTTGCCAAAAGAGTTTGATTTTAACAACATAGCGGCAATTAAAAATTCTGCCCAACAAGCATAAATCAGCCGTTAGGAGTACTCATTTTTAGTAACTGATGTGCTACTATATCATCAGAAAGACTTGCGAGGATAATGAAGAGTTGTATTAAATTTCTGTGCTTTATATTGCTTTGTGTTTTTGTAAATTCGCAAACAGTTTTTGCTATTGAAAACACAAAAGAAAAAAAGAAAAACATTTTCACTTTTGCGAAAGAAAAAATTAAACTTGGCGCGGATAAAATAAAAATTAAAAAAACTCAAAAGCCAAAAAAGGAAAAGAAAAAAGCTCGCGTTTCAGAAATTAAACTTCCTCAAGTATTCGAAAATTCGGCAAATAATAAATTTAAAATTATGACGGTTGAGGATTGCGTAAGTTATACTCTTCAGCACAATCCAAACTTACAAGTTTCGGAATCAAAAATTAATGTTGAAGAATATGGAATTAATATCCAAAGGGCAAGTTATGCACCAAGATTTAATGCAAGAGTAAATTATGGGCATAATACAAATAATGGCTCAAGAATTATAAATTCGCACGAAAACTCGCTTGGAGTAAATCTTGGGGTTTCAGAATTAATTTGGGATTTTGGTAAAACAACAGCAAAAATAAATATGTCGAAATACAAAACTCTTGCAGTTGAGTATGACCATGAAACAGCCATATTGAACGCAATTTATGATGTTAAAATTAATTATTTCAAGGTTTTGGCTTCGCTTGCAAATATTGATGTACTTGAAGAAAATGTAAACATAAACACTCTTAATTATGATCGTGTTAAAGCGATGTATGAAGAGGGTTTGAAGTCTAAAATTGATATGGTAAACGCTGAAGTTAACCTAACGGATGCTAAAATTAAACTAACCGAAGGGCAAAACACCCTTGAAGCTTCGCTTATCGACCTAAAAAATTCTATGTATTGGGAAGAAGATGTTGATTTTCTTGTTCAAAATACGGAAGAATTTAATTTCTTAAAACCAAATTACAATGAAAAAATTGAAAACCTGGAAAACTTTGAACTTAAAAAACCCGAAGCAATTAAAGACGAAGAAGGCTTAATTACTTTGAGCGCAGGAATTGAGCGCAAAAATATAATAAAAGATTATGCTTTTAAGCCTTTTGAGATAACAAAAAAAGACGCAGTTCAAAAAGCACTAACTCAAAGACCTGACTTGAAATCCCTTAAAATGTTAACCGATGTGCAAGAAGAATCACTTGCGGCAGTCAAAAAGCAATATGCTCCCGAGATAACAGCAGATCTTAATTGGGGTTATACAAAAAATGAAGATACTTACTCAATCACGCTCACAGTCGGTGCGGGAGTTGGGTTGGGCTCTGTTAACCCATATAAAATCCACCATGAAATTAAACAAGGAGAAGAATATTTAAATATTGCATATCATAACTACAACACCTCAAAAGCAGATATTTTTTGGGAAGTTCAAGCAAATTATGTGAATATGCGTCAATTAGAAAAGAAAATTCCTTTGATGAATGAAAAAGTAAAAGCAACTTTGGAAAATTTTGAACTTGCGGACGGAAGATATAATGTTGGTTTAAATAACTATATCGAGCTTCAAGACGCACTTACAAACTATAATAATTCTCAAAGAAACTTTATTGAAGCCGTGTTTAATTATAATGTGGCAAGAGAAAAATTGCTAAAATCCATGGGGGTTAGATGAATAAAAAACTCATAATAATTATATCGAGCATAATTTTGGCACTTATTTTGTGTTTAATTTTGTTTTTTGTGTTTAACAAAAACAAGCCAAATTATATGGCAAAACCAATTGAAAAATGTACCATTGTGCAACTTGTTGAAGCATCCGGTACAATAAAACCGATAAACACAATCGCAGTCGGCACGCAAGTTTCTGGAACGGTGGCTAAAATTTATGTCGACTTCAACTCTGTTGTTAAAAAAGGGCAACTTTTGGCTGAGCTTGACCCAAGTTTGTTTCAAGCAAATGTTGACCAATCAAAAGCTAAATTAACAAACGCAAAAGCATCGCTTGCACGTGCAGAATCTTCTCTTAATTACAAGAAAAATAATTACCAAAGATACAAAAATTTATATGCAAAGCACTATGTTTCGAGGGATGATTTAGAACTTGCAGAAGCTAATTATCTTCAAGCAAAAGCTGAAGTTGACGCTGCGCGAGCTGAAATGAAAGCAGCGAGCGCGTCTTTGGAAAATAACTTAACAAACTTGAGGTATTCTAAAATCGTTTCCCCTGTTGACGGAACGGTTATTTCTCGCGCGGTCGATGTCGGACAAACGGTTGCCGCAAGTTTTAACACTCCAACTTTGTTTGAAGTGGCTAAAGATTTAACTAAAATGCAAATTGAAACAAGTGTATCTGAAGCAGATATCGGAAAAATTAAAGTCGGACAAAAAGCGGAATATATTTTAGACGGTTATCAAGAAAGAGTTTTTGAAGGTCGCGTTACTCAAGTGCGCCTTGCTTCAACAACCACAAATAACGTTGTAACATACACTGTTATAATTTCTGTTGATAACTCAGAAGGGCTTGTGATTCCTGGGATGAGCGCAAATGTTTCAATAATTACGGGTGAGGTTAAAGATGTTTTGTGCGCTCCAAATGCTGCACTTAAATTCACTCCTGCAACCAACACTAAAAAATATGAAAAACAAGGTGTTTGGATAAAATCCGGTGCAACTCTTAAAAGATATGATATTGAGCTTGGACTCTCTGACGATGAAAAAACTCAAATTATAACAGATGAAATAAAAGAAGGCGATAATGTAGTTATTGCTGACTTAAACAGAAAGAAAAAGAATAACATGGTGCGCAGACCTCCGATGTAAAACTGTGCAAAAGAGTAAATATGGCATTAATTGAAGTAAAAAATGCAGTTAAAATATATCAAATGGGCGAAGAAGATTTTTACGCCTTGAATGATGTGTCATTTGAGATTGAAACAGGTGAATTTGTTGCAATTATGGGAGCTTCGGGTTCCGGTAAATCAACTTGTATGAATATGCTTGGAACACTTGACAGGCCTACAAGCGGAAGTTATTTTTTAGACGGTGTTGATGTTTTATCTCTTAATTCTGATGAGCTTTCAGACATCAGAAACAATAAAATCGGCTTTGTTTTTCAAGGTTTTAACTTAATTTCAAGAACAAGTGCAATTGATAATGTTTGTATGCCAATGATATACAAAGGAATTCCTGAAGAAGAAAGATACGAAAGAGCACGTGAAGCGCTTAAAATTGTTGGGCTTGAAAATAAAGAGAACAATTTGCCTTCTCAAATGTCTGGCGGGCAACAACAAAGAGTTGCAATTGCAAGAGCAATTGTAAACGATGCACCTTTAATTTTGGCTGATGAGCCGACAGGGAATCTCGACACCAAAACAAGCGTTGATGTTATGGAATTTTTTGTGAACTTAAATGAAAAATACGGCAAAACCATTGTGCTTGTAACACATGAAGAAGATATCGCAAGATACACAAAAAGAATTCTTCGCTTTAAAGACGGGAAAATTGTTTCAGATAAAAAGCGCAAAGCCTAAGATTTATTTTTCAAATCAATTTCGTAGCCAAGAATGTCAAGGATTGTCATTACCTCATTAAATGTGATTGTGCCTTTGTTTAGTTTTCTTGAAAGACCTGATTGTGCACAAGTTTTACCTGTTTTTTCGCTAATTAGGACGACTAATTCCTTTTGAGTCATATGTTCTTTTGTTAATAATAATCTTATTAATTCGTTTGCACTTAATTTCATAAATAAATTATATTAATTATGATATATTATTGACAAATTTGGTATATGTATATAACATATTTATTATAAAAATAACATATTTGTTATAGATTTTTTAACTAAAGTTTACAAAGGATAACTATGATAGAAGACTTTATGGCAGAACTCGAGCAACCAATAAGAGCAATAAAACTTTTGACTATATTTATGCAAGAGCAGGTTTGTGATGATTGCACTTTTTTCATCAACAAAGACCAAAGAGATAAAAACGAAAATACCCTTGCTCTAAATTATGCAATAGAGCTTGTAAATAAAGATGTTTTGAAGCTCAAAAGAAAATATTATAAAAAAATGTGCAGGGAAAAATACGGCAAATAAAGCCAGCTTTCGCGCTACTCCTTTCATTATTGCTCGAAGTTGAAATTTTTTGTAAAATACCATTATGATAGATTTCAAATCCACATTAAAAATCGCATTAAATTCCTTGAAAGTGAACAAAATGCGCTCGGCACTTACAAGCCTTGGTATAATTATAGGTGTTGCGGCGGTAATTATTATGCTTGCAATTGGCTCAGGCGCAAATAAACAAGTGCAAGCAAACATGGAGTCTATGGGTTCGAATTTGCTCACCATTCGCTCAGCTTCAGCTCGCACTGGCGGTGTTTCAATGGGTATGGGTACAAAGCCGACTCTTAATATTAAAGACGCTGATGCAATTAAAAAAATGGCAAGAGGAGTGGAACTTGTTGCTCCGATGTTGAGTTCTTCAAAGCAAGTAATGTACGGAAACCAAAATTGGTCAACCACGGTTTATGGTGTTACAAGACCATATCTGACTGCAAAAAACTACGAAATAAAGCAGGGCAGGCCATTTACTAAAGACGATGATAAAAACTCTGCAAAAGTCGCAATTATAGGCTCAACCGTTGAACTTGAACTCTTTGGTGACTTAAATTCAATAGGAAAAACAATAAGAGTTGGAAATGTTCCTTTTAAAGTAATCGGAACGCTAAAATCAAAAGGGCAAATGGGCCCTATGGATCAAGATGATTTAATTTTTATTCCGATAACAACCGCTCAAAAGAAGGTTTTTGGTGTTGATTTTCCTGGTTCTGTCAGCCAAATTATCGTGAAAGCCTCAAGTCTTGAAGACACTGAAATTGCAATAAATGATATAAAAGAGATTTTAAGAAAAAGGCACCACCTTGGGAAAGCGCAACCAAATGATTTTGAAATCAGAAATAGTGCTGAATTTCAGGAAAGAATGAAATCAACAGTGCAAACGTTTGCAATTCTTCTTGCCTCAATTGCCTCGGTTTCTCTTGTGGTTGGCGGGATTGGAATTATGAACATTATGTTAGTTTCTGTAACCGAAAGAACAAAAGAAATTGGCATTAGAATGGCAATCGGCGCAAGAGCTGTTGATATCCAAATGCAATTTTTAATTGAAGCGTTAATTTTATCTTTGTTGGGCGGGTTGATTGGTGTTATCACAGGAATTGTTATTGCGCTTTTAATCGGGGCTTTATTTGAAACAAATATTGTAATTTCTTTCCCCCCAATTCTTTTAGCATTTGGTTTTTCGGGGCTTGTGGGTATCGGTTTTGGGTATTATCCTGCATACAAAGCTTCTCTTTTAAACCCCATTGATGCCCTAAGATATGAATAATCTCTTGAGAATTGGCAAAAAAAATGCTAGAGTAGAAGTGTAAAATTTATGTTTAGGAGTTTTTATGGCTGATACAAAAAATGAATTAACTTGTCCCGCATGCGGCTCAAAAATGGAAAAAGTTTTAATTAAGCATACAGGCTTTAACATTGATATTTGTTTAAATGGTTGTGGCGGAATATTTTTTGATAACAGAGAATTTAAATATTTTGACGAAAAAGCTGAAAACATTAAACAAATTGAAAAATTAACGGCAGGCAAAGAATTTATACACGCAAGCGAAAGTCTGATAAGAACTTGCCCTGCCTGCAAATCTAAAATGGTGAAAAATTATTCAAGTGCAAATAAAACAATTGAAATTGATGAATGCTATATTTGTGGCGGAAAATTCTTAGATAACCAAGAACTTCAAAAAATAAGGGCAGAATATGAAACTGAGGAAGACCGCTCAAATGCGGTTATAGAAGCTTTTGTAATGTCTTTACCTGAAGTATATGCAAATGAAGTAAGGCAATCAGGGCTTCTGAAAGGAAAAATAAATTGGGATTATGTAGACACTCAAAGAGAAACCCTTGCCATTGAAGAAAAAATCATTGATGTTGAAGAATTTACTTCACATGAATAGTAAATGATACAAACTGTTTGCACTCGTTTTGGTATTCAAGGCGAGTGCAATTTGTTATTTTGAATTTAAAATTAAGGGCAAAATTTATATTTTTCATGTTTTGTAAAATCAAATTATTTCAGGGCTATACATGAAGGTTATTTTAATAGGTGCTGGCAGGTACGGGAACGGGCTTGTTGGAAGTAAATATGCAAAAGGGGACTATTTTGGAACAAAAATAGATTCTGTTGTTGACCCTGAGATTAAAAATATATCAGGTCAAGAAAACTATAATTTGCTTGGCGCCAAAGAATACGACTCTTTTGACAAAATTCCTGATGAAAATATAGACGAAAATACTGTTGTTGAAATGGCGGTTGTACCTGAAATTATCCCTGAAATTTTTAATAGAATAACAAACAGAGGAATCAAAAAAGTTATTTTGCCAAAGCCTGTAACGCACGACTTTGCAAGTTTTATAAAAATGAAAAAAATCTCTGATGAAAAAGGAATTAAATCCGTTGTTGCGTCAAATTGGCATTATTCGGATATTACAAAACTCACCCGCGAAGTTCTGTTTAAAGTTATAGGTGGAAAAATTGAAGGCAATACCGCAAAAAAATATAATTTTGATATAGACAGCATAAAAGACAAATTTGAAGTTGAAAACGTCGAAATTGAATATAGCAAAAAACATGAGGTTCTAACAATTGACCCGCCTGCGCAAGAAATGCCACACGCGCTTCAAATTTTATATTCTGTGGGAATCACGGATTTTGGCGACGAAAAATACTATTTAGACCCGAATAAGCAATCTGAAAGCGCGGTACATGTTGAATTTAAAAAAGTTCCGGGAATAAAACACGGAATTACAATTAATTCTGACCTTCAAAAAGGCGATAAAACAGATTTAAGAAGAGAAAGATTGTTAAAAATTTATTTAAATGACGATGACCCTGAAGCGGATATTATAGCGGATTATGACGCACAATTTGAAAAAGGCGTTTGCACAAAACCTGCAAGCATAACGGTTGATATTACAAAAGATAACAAAACAACAAAACTGAAAACCGAAATAACGGAAGATAATATGGATGCAATGTATAAAAGCATGTTTGATTATCTGCGAGGCGAAGAAAATAACGCGCTTGAAATTGATGATTATGAACCTATTGCGCTAAAAATTTCACAAATTCAAACTGATTGGGAAAAAGCTTTAAAATTAAAAAACGCTAAAAATTAACCCAAAGAAAAATACCCCGCAAAACGGGGTGTTCATAAATAGGTGTTTTTATATTAATTAAATAAAGCCGGAAATCAAAATTGAAAAGAAGTGACATAAATGCTAAACTTGTTCTATGAAAAATTTTTTTGAATTGGATAAACTCGGAACAAATATCAAAACAGAGCTTGTGGCAGGTTTTTCGGCGTTTATTGCGATGTCTTATATCTTAATTTTAAACCCGAAAGTTTTATCTTTTGCGGGTTTTGATTTTGGGGCAACATATACGGCATCTATTTTAATCACGGTTTTTGCTTGCTTGTTTACAGCTTTTTTTGTCAAAAAACCGTTTGCACTTGCTCCCTATATTGGAGAAAACGCATTTATTGCCTATACCGTAATTTCAATTATGGGCTACACTTGGACGCAAGCACTCGGCGCGATATTTATAGTTGGAATTTTGCTTTTAGTTCTTACGATTTTGAATGTTCGACAAGCCCTTGTTAAAGCCATACCCAAAAATTTGAAGTTGGCGTTTGTTGTGGGGCTTGGAATTTTTCTTGTTTTCATTGGCTTTAAGAGTGCGGGAATTATTGAATTTTTGCCAAACGGCGGGTTGACGGTCGGAAATTTGCTTGGGAAAGAAACATTAATTGCACTTTTTGGGCTTTTAGTTATGTTTGTTTTAAGTGCAAAAAAAATTAAAGCCGCAATGCCGATTGGTATAATTACAGCTTTTATCTTGGGAATAATTTTTGGCGATATCAATATGCCGGATAAAATCTTTGCCGCTCCGCCAAGCATTGAGCCGATATTTTTAAAACTCGATGTTTTGGGCGTGTTAAATTTAAAGTCGTTTCCGCTTCTTTTTACGCTTATAATTTTAATTTTTACTGACACCATGGGAACCCTTATGGGGCTTGGAGCAAGGGCAAATTTGCTTGACGAAAACGGCAATCTTGCAGAAATTAAAAAACCTATGCTTGTTGATTCAATTTCAACAATTATTGCTTCACTTTTTGGAACTACAACGACAGGTGCCTATGCCGAAAGTGTTTCAGGAATTGAAGCGGGCGGGAAATCGGGAATTGTTCCGCTCGTTGTTGCTTTTTTGTTCTTTACTGCATTGTTTTTCTCTCCTTTGATTGAGCAAATTCCATCTTATGCATACGCAGGAGCTTTGATTATGGTCGGAATGCTTATGATAACAACGATTAAAGATATGGATTTAGCAGAACCGAAAGATTATATTCCAACTCTTAGTGCAATTTTAGTTTCGGGGCTTGCTCAAAACATCGGGCTTGGTATGTCTTTGGGGTTTTTCTTGTATCCTCTCTGCAACCTTGTGTCAAGCGAAAAAGATAAAGTTAGCCCTATGATGTGGGTGCTTGCAACAATTTCCGTAATTTTTATAATTGTTTATCCTTATTAAAGATGTTAAGATTTATACATGAAAGAAAATCCTGAAATAACAATAATTATACCTGTTTATAATTGCGAATTATATATTGAGGAATGCTTGGAAAGTGTTGCGGGTCAAACATTTGAAAATTTCGAAGCACTTGTTGTAAATGACGGTTCTAACGATGCTTCTGAAGAAATTATAATGAATTTTGTGAATAAGGACAGCCGTTTTAAACTTTTAACAAAAGAAAACGGCGGGCAGTCAAGTGCGAGAAATTTAGGCTTAAGATGTGCTAAGGGAAAATATATTGCATTTTTAGATGCCGATGATTACATTAAACCCGATTTTTTTGAAAAGCTATATGCTCAAGCGGAAGAAAAAAATCTTGATATGGCAATATCGGGGATTAAAGTTTTGAACGTTAAAACGTGCAAAGAAATTTATGATGACCCGTATTTTTCTCTACTTTGCTTTGATGATAGCTTTGATGACAAAGTTTTCAATTATAAAGAATGCCTTGAGTTTATTTTCAGAATTTGTGTTGTGCCATGGAATAAGTTATACAGAAGAGATTTTTTAAAACAAAATAAATTTAAATTTATTGAACAATTGAATTTTGAAGACAATGTTTTTTTCTTGGAAACATTTTTGAAGGCGCAAAGAGTTGGAATTGTTCGCGAACCGCTTGTTTGTTATAGATTATTTTCTGATACATCTTATTCAAGAACAAACGGCAAGCAAGATTTTAAAAAACTCGATTTTTTTAAAATCTTAAAATTACAAGAAGAGATTTTGCGCGAAAACAGATTGCTTGAAACCCTGAAGGATAAATTTGAAAATCATAGAGCATATGCCATTAATTACTGGTATAAAAAAACAACATATCTGCAAGCAAAAATTATATATTTCATTCTTTTGAAATTGGATGAATTTTATCGCGAATTAAAAATGTTTATTTTTCACAAAAAATAAAGTAGAATTTAGTTATGGAATATAAGAAAAAAATTTGGACAGTTGGATTTATTTCAATAATTCTTGTTATTGGCTCACTTGTTGCAAATATTTATTCGCTGAAAGGAAAAGATTTCTTGAAACAAATAAATATGCAAATGGGGAGCGATGCTAGCAAAGATTTACAACAAGCTGATTACGAAAGCATTCCTCAGCAAGAAGGAAGTCAAATAGCGCAAGACACTGAGCTTGTAAGCCAAGCGAGTGCACAAAGCAATTGGTATGAAATGTATGACAATGCTTCGCAAGAGATAATAGACAAATATAACGCTGAAAAAGACTATCTCACATATGCCGCAAACACCAGGGGGCAAATTGTTAAATGGGGCAAAAGAAATTTAAAAGTGTTTATTGAAGAAGGTGAATACAAAAGCACAATTTTAAGTGCACTCAACGAATTCAAAAACACATTTAGTGATATTTTTACAATCGAAGAAACAAGCAATAAAAATCTTTCCGACATCGAAGTTGTATTTGAAGCAAGGCCGACCGCAAATCCAAACAGTTTGGAGCTCGGAAAAACAATGCCTCAATATAATGACAATGGCATAATTCAAAAATCACACATGCAACTTTTTACAAATCATCCAATTACAAAACAAGCAATTTCGAAGTCTGAAATTTATTCAACCTTTTTGCATGAAATGGGGCACGCAATAGGAATTGTCGGACACTCGCAAGACGAAAATGATTTAATGTATGCCTCATCAACAAGAAGTACATACTCAGAAAAAGATGTTGCAACAGTTAAAGCGATGTATTCAACAGCCGAAATGTCTTCTGAAACAAAACAGCAAGTTGCTCAAAATAAATTGGAAGAAGCTGAAAAATATGCGCAAAAATACCCAAAAGAAGCGGTTTCTTGGATTAATCTTGCGCAAACATATTACGCTCAAAATAATTACACAAAAGCTGCAGAAGCGTATAGAGAAGCTGTTAAAATTTCTCCAAATGATGCAAATGTCTATATTGGGCTTGCTTCTTGTTACTATGGCTCAAAAAAATATGATGAATCGATTGAATGCTTAAAATATGCGCAAGCTTTGAATTTAGACGAATATCAAAGAACCAGAATAATAGAGCTTATGAGTTATAATTATAACGCTAAAGGCGACCTTGATAATGGCTATTTTTACACAAGAGAAGCTATTGACGCAAATCCTTATGACAAAAACAATCTTGGAAATTTCTTGATAGTTTGTGCAAAAACAGGACGCAAAAATGAGGCAAGAACATATCTTGCAAACTATCTCCAGCAAAAACCTGAAGATAGAAATGACCCTGCCCTAAAAGACTTTGCAGATGTTTTTGGCTTGTAAACTTTTTATCTTATAAAATTAGTCCAAACAATTTCTTCGGGCTCGGGTGGCATTATACCCATTTTTTCTCCCGCTTCTTTGCATTTTAGGTGATAAGCAAAATTGCGCGCCAAAATACGGATATTTTGCATTCCTTCTAAATCCTGAAGAACTTGCTCGGGGTTTTGCCCGTGAACCATATTCCAATATCTGCCTGAAATTACCGGCATTTGGTTAATTTGAAAGTATTTGTTTAATTGGTCAATTGTGGCGGTTGTGCCTGCTCTTCTGGCGCAAGCAATTGCGGTTCCGGGTTTATGTTTAAAAGACTTTTTGCCCGACATGGAATCTGCGAAAAATGCCCTGTGCATAAAAGTTACAATTCCGCCTGAAGCCGCAGCATAATGAACGGGGCTTCCAAGAACATAACCGTCAAATTCTCTTGCGAGCTCCAAAAATGAGTTTATTTTATCATTAATTACACACTTGCCTGTTTTGGAGCAACCATAACAAGCTTTGCAGGGCGCAATGGCATCGCTGCCTATGTAATAAATTGTGGACTCTATGCCTTCTTCGCTTAAAGTTTTAGCAAATTCATTAAGAACAGTGTAAGTGCAACCTTTTTCGTTTGGCGAACCGTTAACTAATAATACTTTCAAATCTACCTCCGATAAAATTTAAATGCAGATTAAACAAATTTTATCAGATTGTTTTCGAAAACGCCAGTATTTATTCTTCTGTTTGCAAATGGAATTATTTTGTTTTCGCGCCAATTAAATTCATATAATCGTAAATTGGACCTTGCTTATTCGGTTGAATCCAACTAAAGTCTTCTGCAAGCGAATCTTTAACCATTTTAGAATATTGTTTTTTGTTGTCGAAATATATGTTTAAACCTTTTTTCATTGCGGCATAAAATTCTTTTTCGTTTTGAGGTTTATTTTTATCTGTCAAAATTCCGTTTTCTTTTCCGTTGCGGTTAACAGTGTCAACAATTCCGCCAACAGCGTTTGCAATAACAGGTGTTGCAAGTGCTAAAGATTCGCTTTGTGTTAAGCCGCAAGGTTCGAATTTGCTTGTCATCAAGAAAAAGTCACTTCCTGCCATAAGCGCCGGCACCGGTGCAAAACCGTGCATGAAGATAACCCTGTTTGAATCTTTCCCTAATTCTGCTTTGAGGGTTTCAATTCTTTTTCTGTGTTCGCCGCCTTCGCCGTCTGCACCTGCGATGTATATTATCGGCTTGTTTTTGTTTGGAAAATCTTTTTCCCAGTTATCAAATAAAGTTTTGATTGAGTCACATAAAATATCAACGCCTTTTTGTGAAACGAGTCTTCCGCCTGATGTTAAAATTGGCGTGTTTGCAAGTTCTTCGTCACTTAAAACAGGCAATTCTGTTTGATTTTCACTTTCAACAAATTCCAGTCTTTTTGTTAAATCTTTAACTCTTGCGATGTCTTCTTCGCTGCTTACGGAAGAATTTGAAAATGGCAAAATGAAATTATTATATAAATTGATTTTGTTTTCTAATCTTGCGTCTTCAACTTCTTTAATTGCGCTATTTTGCTCATAAGTTTTAAATTCAACCCCTGTTTGTTTTTTGAGTTGTTCTTTTTTTGCAACAATTGATAAATTATCAAAATCGTTGCCGTTTATAACGCCTTTTAGTCTGCCTGAATTTGCCTTTTGAATTAGTGCATTTTGCACATCGTAAGAAAGGTCTTTGCGATTTTTTGTTGTTAATTCATTCGCATAATTTTGTGAAACCGGGCAAAAATAATCACTTAAAACAACGCCGATATTTAACAAATTGACATAATTTTCGTCGTTTTGGTTTGCCTTCATAAGCATTACATTGTCAATTTCTTTTGCTGCTTTTTTGGTTCCAAGTTTGAAATTTTCGCTTCCTGTTTTGGCATTTGAAACAATGTCGTAAGCGAATTTATCGAATAGCGTATTTAAAACATTTGTGTTGTGATTTTTTCTTTGAATATCGTTATTGTCATAAATTAAACCTTGATATTGTGCATTGTGCCCAATTGTAATGATGTTCATATTTTTCAATTTATAGCTTGCTTCATCACTTAAAGCACCGCAAGCGTTTTCTAAAGGCGCTCTATATCTTGCAAGTGCAGCATATGGGCTTGCCTGCCAATCATTTAAAATCATTCCGTCAGGTTCTTTAATTTCTTTTAATGTTGAAGGTGAAATGACTTCTAAATTTTTTGGAGCGTAATTTTTGTCAGTTTTTAATTTTGCTAATTCATATATGGCTTTTGAGAAAATTGCAAATTTCTCAGGTTCTTGCACTTTTTGATTTGCTTCGTAGATAGAGCCGTCAAAGCAATTTTCGCATTTTAAGAATACCAATTGGCGTTCTCCGTCGTTGTTTACAAAAACTTCAACAGGAATGGATTTTGATTCTCCGTTTTGGAAAATATCCATGTCGAACTTTGCGGCTTTTTGAACTTCAAATTTTTCACCTTTGTATGTGTAAGTGTATGTGTCGCGAACTTTTGTTAAGTTAGACACACCGTCTTGAAGATACATTGGAATAAACGTTGGAACATTAACGCCAACTTTTTTGGCATTTTTTGTTATTGCAGGGGGAACTACGCCCAAGCCGCCTTCTTTTATTGGTGCAAACTCGGAAGTGAGCGACCATAATGTCGGATTTTCTGAATCAATTGGTTTAAGATTTGGTGCAGTTGTTAATTTTTCATATCCGACGCTTTGAATTTCTTTGATTGCATCTTTATATTTTGTTTCGTTTTTGTTTGCTATATTGTTGGAATTTAGTAAATTTATTCCGCCAAATTCTGTGGTATATTTTACTAAATTAGGATTTACTTTTGCGAGATTATTTAAATTAGCAAGAGTAAGCTCGCTTAAATTTATACCAAAAAATGCGCCAATTGTTTTGAAAGCAGAGTCAACTTCTTTTGCGGTCGGTTTTTTTGTTGTTGATTCAAAAGAATCTTGTTTTGCTTGAAAACTGACCACATTCATTCTGTTTTGTTGGTTAATTTGTTTTTGTTTAAAATTGGTAAAACTAATTGGGGCTAATTTCATTTTTCTTCCATCTCTTTTTATGTGCACAATAATAAAACAAAAACATAGAAAAAATTGCCTAAAGTTTTTGGGAAATATGAAGAATTTTTAAAATAAAAGGAAAAATCCAGTTAAGCTGTGCTTGGCATAAATAGAGTAATTTATGTATTTTGAAGAATTTTCAGTAACTTTTGTGTGCTTGCAAGATGAAAATAATGGCTTAATATTAATATATATGAAATTTCTTTTTAAGATTATTTCTTATTGATCTTTTAGGAATTAGACGAACCAGCACTCGAATTACTCTTTGTTTGAAGGCAGAACCAAAAGGCAATTTTAGCGTATATTTCCTAAAGACTCTTGCAAGTTTTTTATGGTTTATTAAGTGGTCGAAATCATCGTCCGGCTTTTTGTACGGCAAAGTGATTTTGGTAATTTTATCGTTTCCTAAATCTTCTTCAAAGTATTTTTCGCTATGGTTTGCCACATACAATAAATTTATTTTTTCTCCAAATTTTGATTTTAGTATATTAAAGCCGTCAATTATTTCTTGATTTGTTGTTGTTTTATGATTTGCACTTGGTATTTCAAGCCAAACAGCCAAAACGTCTTTACTGTTTTGTATTTTTTTTAATAACCTTGTTATTCTTCTTGTATATTTTTGTTTAACTTGGCCATAGGCCTCGTCGAAAGGAAGCTCTTTCGAGAAATCATGGTTAAAAGTAATATCATTGCTTTTATTGCGGTATGCAATGCATTTTATGCTGCGTTCCTCGTGGGCATATTCTAAATTTTCTTTTTCTATAAAATTTTCAAAATTATTAGTCAAAATGTGACATCTGCCTATAAAATCAGAGCCATAAAGCCAATCAAAGGGATAAGATTCTAGCTGCAAGAGATTTCTTCTTAAGGTTTCACTTGATGAACAAGCTTCACCTAGAGAAAAAATTAAATCAAATTTTCTTAACTTCATTATTTCTTACCTCGTTTTAAAATTCAAAAATTTCAACAGCTCTTTCTAATATTCCCAAGCATTTTGAAATTGCAATGCCGTAATTTGTAATCGGAATATTTAGATTTTTGCAAGTTTCAATTCTGTTTAGAATTTCTTTTCTGTTTGTCATGCAAGCTCCGCAATGAATGACAAGTGAATATGTTGAAACATCAGGAAAGTCGCATCCCGAAAAGTGTTCAAAAATAAGTTCTTTGCCTGTATATTTCTTAATTAAATTCGGAATTTTTACTCGTCCGATATCATCATCCGTTGCGTGGTGTGTGCAACTTTCTAAAATTAAAATTTTATCCCCGTCTTGAAGGTTATCAATTTTATTTGCGCCTGATGTGAATTCTTTAACATCTCCTTTTAAATTCACAAAAAGACAGGAAAAAGATGTGAGCATAATGTCTTTCGGAATTATTTTCTCAACCTCTGAAAATACTTGGGAATCAACAATTATGAGCTTTGGTGCAATTTTAGAATTTTGAATTGCAAAATCAAGTTCATCAACGCCAACGCAGGTTGCAACACAGCCTCTATCAAGTAAATCTCTTAATACTTGCACTTGTGGCAAAATCAATCTTCCTTTTGGCGCTGCTTTATCAATCGGAATAACAAGAATTACAACATCGCCCTTTTTTAAAACATCGGGCAAAGATGATGTGTGTGCGCTATATTTTTCACCCAAAATATTTTTTAATTCAGATTTTAAAAGATTTAGAAAGTCACTTCTGCTTGTGTTTTTCGCGCTTGTTAAAATATAAGAATTGAAATATTTTTTTGCTTCTTCCAATTTTTCTTGCGTGATTTTTGTTTCATCTTGTTTGTTAATAATTAAAATTGAAGGAATTTTAAACTCATTTATTGTTTCTAAAAATTCTATGTCGCTTTTTTCTATGCCGCTACTGTCGCACACAAATATAGCAATTTCCGCTTTTTCAAGAGACTTTTTGGTTTTTTCAACTCTTAATTTTCCAAGCGTGTCAATATCGTCAAAACCCGCAGAATCTACAAGGGAAAGTGCTCCAAAGGGCTCAAGCTCCATTGCTTTTTGAACATTATCTGTTGTTGTGCCCTTAACTTCGGAAACAATTGATAAATCTGAACCTAAAATAAGATTAAAAATTGTGGATTTCCCTACATTTCTTTTGCCATAAATTGTTATATTGAGCCTGTTTCCTTTAGTTTCGCGCAATGTGGCTATTTCCTTATTTAGGT